>JAHELQ010000326.1 GCA_024644125.1 Candidatus Aminicenantota bacterium
GACGGGACAAAACCGCGTTTTGGAGGTATATTGGCGAAACGCTCCGGTCAGCGCTTCGATTTCGATCGGGTCGCCCAATTTGGTACCAGTACCATGGGTTTCGACATACGAGATACTGGCCGGATCGATTCCGGCGTTCCTGTAGACCTCCAATTCCAGATCCTTTTGGGATTCGGCGCTGGGGGCAGTGATACCGTTGGTGCGGCCGTCCTGGTTGATGCCTGAACCTTTGACGACGCCGAAGATGGTGTCGCCGTCCGCCATAGCCCGGTCCACCAATTTCAACACTAACACTCCTACGCCTTCGCCGGGGACAAAACCGTCCGCGCTATTGTCGAAGGTCTTGCATTTCCCATCCGGCGACAGGATCCCTCCCATCTGGCACATGCCCACATAGGGCTTTTCGGTGAGATACAAGCTCACGCCTCCGACCAGCATCATGTCCGTCTCCCGGTTCGCCAGGCTCTTGCACGCCAGATGCATCGCCACCAGGGACGATGAACACGCGGTATCCAAAGCCACGGCCGGCCCTCTGAGATTCAGGAAGTAAGAGATTCTGGCCGCCAATATTGAAGAGGCATTGTACATACTACCAGTGGCGTATTCGCCTGAGCTCATCACCCCCACAAAAACGCCGCAGCGTTTGTTGTCGAGGGAAGCCGGTGAATACCCGGCGTTTTCCAGAGCCCGCCAGGCCTCCTGCAAAAACAGCCGTTGCTGGGGGTCCAGAGCTTCCGCTTCCAGCGGCGAAATGGTGAAGAACAGCGGATCGAATTTATCCACATCCCGCAAAAAGCCGCCCCATTTGCAAAAAGTCTTCCCCGGAGTTACGGCGCCCGGTTCGAAAAACCGTTCCACATCCCACCGGTCAGCCGGAACCTCGGTAACCGAATCGACTCCGGCCGCCAGATTTTCCCAATATTGCCATATATCGTCGGCTCCGGGAAAGCGGGCGGACATACCGATAACCGCTACATCGCCAGCCGCCAGATCGACGACTCCCGGTTCAACAGGCGCGGTTGCGGGGACATGAGAATCTTCTCCCATATATTTACGTCTGAAATATTCCAGATCCGAGATTTCCCCCCCGGGCGAAGCAGCCGTAGTAGCAGGCGCGGGCGCGGGAACTCCCCGCTGGCCGGCAATAAACGCCGACAGCGCGTTTACCGTGGAGTGATCGTATAATTTTGTCGCTTTGATATCGAGGAAGAAAGCCTCGTTGATCTTTTTGGTGAATTCGACGCCCAAAATAGAATCCAATCCCAGATCGATAAAACTTTTGCCATCGTCGATGCGCGAGGGATCGGTAAACAACACGCCGGCGAGAATTGTTCGAACCTGCCGTGTCACATCCCCAGCCGCGGTTGCTGCGGCAGGTATGGCGGCAGGAGCCGTAATCCGAGGCGGCTTCGAAGTATCGCTCGCCGGAGTCAAGCCTCCGATATAGGCGGCCAGCGCGCCGATAGTGGAATAATCGTAGAGTTTGGTGGCTTTCAGATCCATGCCGAAGGTCTCGTTGATTTTTTTGGTGAATTCCACTCCGAGAATGGAATCCAGCCCCAAATCGATAAACGCTTTGGCTTCATCGATTTTGTTCGGCGCTGTCATCAACACTTCGGCCAGAATTTCCTTGATCCGGGCCGGCAACAAACCGCCATCAGCGACAACATAAACAGGGGCCGGAGCGGAAGTCGAAACATTCTTCGTAGCGGGGGCCGCGACCTGAGCCACCGGTTTTCGCTGCGGCACATACGCGCTTCCGGCCTTTAGAAGAATGGGAGCGACAGGGGCGAGATCTTCACCCGCCGGGCCGGCGGAATAAATTCTCGGAGGGGTCGATGTGGATTTGAGCTGCAACTGGCCGGAGCCGGAATCTGAGGCGGTCTCGATCCAGAATCGTTCATGCTGGAACGGGTAGGTCGGCAGAGGAACCCTCACCGGTTTGGAACCGGAATACAATTGTCTCCAATCGGGATTCCCACCGGATACATAATAATGCGCGATAGCGTCCAGATCCTTTTCGGACAGGGCATTTACGTTCAACTCCACAGTCGTCGAATCCACCATCGCCAGGTTCTCAGACACATAAATCCCCGAGGCGGACTCGCCGCGGCAGAAACGATTTAATTTGTCCAACAGGTCGGGTACCGATCCGGCGATAACCGCCAAACGGTCAGGCATGGCCTCCCGTCCCACTTGCAAGGTAAAGGCGATATCACGCAGCGGCACTGTAGGCGAACCATCTACCTCCACTTCCCGGGAGAGAGCGTCGCCTCTCCCGTCCAGGCGGACCGCCAGCTCTTCGAGATTGGCGTGATTAATCACCTCCTGGGCGCTGAGGCGGCAATCATACACTTCGTTAATTCTCCGGGTAAACTCCGTCAACGCAATCTGGTCGAGACCAAACTCCGCCAGATCCTCAGCCGCCCCGATATCACCTTCCCCCACACCCAAAACCGACGCCAAAAGCGTTTGTAGGCGGGGGGCAATGGTTTCCATTTGTTTGCCGATGTAGCTATGCCGCTCCAGATACCCGATCATGCGTCGGCAATACGCGATGAGTCGCTCGCGGTTTTTGGCGGATAGAACAACCAAATGAGAAACACGTCGATCTCCTTCATCCTGAACGGAGACGCGCCGGTCTATATATTCTTCCAGCACGATATGCGCGTTCGATCCGCCAAAACCGAAGGAACTGATCCCCGCGCGGCGAGGTGTGGCTCCATTGGAATCGATACGACGGGACGGCCATTTTTCGAGATTGTCCACTATATAAAACGGCGAGCCCTGAAGATCCAGATAGGGATTCAATGTCTGGAAATGGCAATTGGCTGGAAATTTTTCATATTTGAGAGCCAACAATACCTTCAGCACACTGGCGATGCCGGCTGCGGTTTCCAGATGACCGATGACGGTCTTGACCGATCCAAGGCCGCACAACGGCTGCTGCGGAATCGGTTTGCCCCAATTTTCGAACAGCTCGTCGAACGCCTTTTTCAACCCGTTGATCTCCACCGGATCGCCCAGATTGGTACCGGTGCCGTGGGTTTCGATATAATTGACAGTGGCGGGATCGATTCCCGCTTTGCGATAGGTGTCGGCGATCAACGCCGCCTGGGCGTTGGCGTTGGGCGCGGTCAGCGAATGGGCGTGCCCGCCGTGGTTTTCGCCGGCGCCGATAATAACTGCGTAAATATGATCGCCCTCCGCTTCGGCCAGCGCCAGAGGCTTCAAAAACACGGCGCCCACCCCCTCGCCCCGCACATAACCATCGGCCTTTTGGTCAAAGGTCTTGCACCTGCCGTCCTTTGCCAGCATTCCTGCGGCGCTGAAAGCCAGGAAGAGTTTGGGAGACAACATCACATTGACGCCGCCAGCAATGGCCTGAGTGCACGAACCGGCGCGGATGCAATCGATAGCGCGGCCGATGGCTACTAACGAACTGGAGCACGCGGTGTCGATGGGTTGACTGGGACCGTGCAGGTTCAACATAAACGAGACGCGGTTGGCCAGGATGGAATGCGACATGCCTGTGGCCATATGGGGATCCAGGGTGGACGATACCGCTTGCAACACTTCGATATAATCGGTAGAAGAAACGCCGACAAAAAGCCCGGTCATGGATCCCCAGAGATCCGACGGTTTATAGCCGGCATCCTCGATCGTATGCCAGACGGTCTCCAGGAACAGTCGCTGTTGCGGATCCATCAGCCGCGCTTCCCTGGGGGAAATGCCGAAAAAATCTGCGTCAAAGCCATCCACACGCCGCATGAAGCCCCCCCAGCGAGCCGCCTCTCCGCCGCCGACGGCGCGCCAATCCCAACGTTCTTCCGTGGCCTCGGATATCAAATCATGGCCAGCCGCCAGATGATCCCAGAACTCTTCCAGGTCGTCCGCCTGAGGCAACGTTCCACTCATTCCAATTATGGCCACCAGATTGGCGGTGCTCTCTTTTGTCTCGACGTCGAATGATTCGACGTTTCGTTCAGCCGCTGGAAGACCCCTTGCTATAGCTCCTGCAAACTTTCCCGGAAAATCCCGCCGCAACCGCGCAGCCAACGACGACAACGTCGGCGGATCCAATTCAAAAAACAATGTAGGCATGATCTCCACATTGAAAGTGCGGGCGATTCGGTCTGCAAACGACGTCAACGTAAGCGAATCAAAACCGAAATCTTTGATGTCTCCCTCGGGATCTATTTTATCGCGCTCGATCGACAATATCTCCGCCACGATAACCGCTAATTCCTCTTCCAGAGGCTCCGCGCCCGGATTCCCGGCCTCTTTTAACAGTTTGAAGGCCTCATCGGACGACAACCGGCGACCCGCGATCATTTCCAATATCTCACGCCTGCTCAATTCTTGTTTCATATTTTCCCCTCCAATTGGCTATCCGCCTGGCTGGGGGTTATTTCCCCATTTTCCAGCCGCTCGATCAACTCCCGGATCTGCCGGTCATCCAGTCCGGTATCGGGTGTGTGACGGTCTAGATCAATCCAATATCTATCGCCTTGAAACGGATATGTGGGCAAACCCGTCAGCCTACCGCCACCTCCGTCGAATGATGTTTGCCATTCCTGGGCCTTTCCTGCGACATATTGTCGGCACACGAGTGCGATCTCCCGCGACAGGGAAGGCTCGGCCCCACCTCCTCCATCGCATACCTTTTTCAGTTGCCGTTTTAAATCTGCGCAATCCCTGACCGCGAACACCGAACGGTGTCGGAAATGCGTCCGCCCCATAAAGGAGGTGTAGGAGATATCGGCGATGGACGCCGGATCGCCGTTTTGCAAGTATGCCAGCATATCCCGGTATTTTTGTTTCAAAGCGTCACCGCTCATGGCGGAAAACGCCACTGGATAAAAAGATTGCGCCCGAGTCTCTCTTCCGCCAGCAGGAGCCGGAGCTTCCTCCAGGACGACATGGGCGTTTGTGCCGCTAAAACCGAACGCGCTGACAGCAGCCCGCCGGGGCGAATGGCCGGCTGTCCATTCTGTCAGGGTATCATTCACTATAAACGGCGAATCCTTGAAGCGTATCAATGTGTTCGGCTTAATAAAATGAAGATTGGGAGGTAGCTGCCGGTACGTGAACGCCAACAGGACCTTGATGACCGACGCCACGCCGGCTGCGGACAGAGTATGCCCGATATTGGTCTTCACCGAGCCTACCCGGCAGAATTGCTTATCTTCGGTAAATTGGGAAAACGTATTGGTTAACGCGTCGATCTCGATGGGATCCCCCATTTTCGTGCCGGTTCCATGGGTTTCTATATAAGATATCGTGCGTGGATCGATGGCGAAACGCCGGTACACTCCGTTTTGCAACGCTGTTTGGGCCGGTCCGCCAGGAGCTGTGATGCCCACGGTTTTGCCATTGTGGTTCATGGCCGATCCCTTGATCACGCCGTAAATACGGTCGCGGTCCGCCAGCGCGCGAGCCAACGTTTTCAACACGATCACGCCCACCCCTTCGCCGGGGACAAAACCGTCGGCCCGGAAGTCAAAGGTTTTGCAATGGCCGTCCGCCGCCAACATTCCCGAGGCCCCCGCTAGACTGTGAAAGGTGGGAGTAGTGGAAATAGTGACGCCGCCCGCCAGAGCCAATTCACACGTTTTGGCGCGGATACTTTCGCAAGCCAGATGAATGGCCACCAGAGACGACGAACACGCGGTGTCTACCGCGATGGCCGGCCCTTTCAAATTCAAGTGGTAGGATACCCGCGCCGGAAGAATGGAACCGGTATTGCCCATCAATGAATAGGGAAGCGGCCGTTTAACATGTTGCCGCAACAGAATACCGTAATCGCTTCCTCCACAACCGGCGTAAACTCCGCATTGCATTCCCCGCAAACGCTCCGCCGGATACCCCGCGTCCTCTAGTGAACGCCAGGCCTCCTGCAAGAACAACCGCTGCTGCGGATCCATTGCTACCGCCTCTTCGGCAGAAATATTAAAAAACCCCGCGTCGAACCGATCGATACCATCGAGAAACGCTCCGAAGCGCATCCCGTCATAGAAGGCCGGATCGCCGGTATCGACGGCCCAACGGTCGCTGGGAATTTCAGTCACCGACTCGACGCCCGAGGACAAATTCCTCCAGAATTCAGCGGCATTCATGGCGCCGGGGAAACGGCACGAAACGCCGATAATGGCGACATCATCCATCCCTTCGCTCACTGAGCCGGGAGAACCATTCTTCAATAACGAATAGGCCTTCGCGGCAGTGATTTCTCCCCGCTTGAGCCCTTCGAGGATTTGTCGCTTCCCGCTCAAGTCAGCCATGATAAGTCTCCATGAACCGCTCAGCCTCGGCGGCCGACAATTCTCCATTCTCCAATTGCCGCAACAATCTCATCAAGTCATCCTCTTGAGGAGGTTCTTCGGGTACGGTGGAGGAAAACAATTCCGGGACATTCACCGGAGGTAGAGGAACCTCTTCG
>JAHELQ010000327.1 GCA_024644125.1 Candidatus Aminicenantota bacterium
TCCGGTGGAGGCCACTGTCTCGACCGCCGGGATGTTCAGGGCTTCGAGATGTGCGCGTCGCGTTGGGTCGGGAAGGGCCAGATCGGTTTTGTTGAAGACCACGAAGAATGGCACGTCGAGTTCTTTAAATTGTTTGAGCAGGTCGTCTTCGAAGTCTCCCCAAAGGGAGGCGTCGGTCACGATGATGGCGATATCGGTTCGTTGGAAGACCTTGCGGGTTTTTTCAACTCTGAGCTCGCCCAGGGCGCCGGCGTCGTCGATGCCGGCTGTGTCGATAAAGAGTACGGGGCCGATGGGTAGGAGTTCCATGGGTTTTTCCACCGGGTCGGTGGTGGTGCCTGCCACATCCGAAACGATGGAGACTTGCTGGCGGGTGAGAGCGTTGAGGAGCGATGATTTACCGGCGTTGCGGCGGCCGAAGATGGCGATATGCACTCGCATGCCTTTGGGGGTTCTGCGCATTTTCATGACTGCGGTCCTCCCTGGCTGGGGCTGCCGAGGCGGGTGACGCTCTCGGGGCTGGTGAGTTCGGCGAATTCTTCTTCGCTGAGGAGTTGCTTTTGGATGACAATTTGCCGCAGGGAGAGTCCCTGGAGGTGAGCTTGATGAACCAGATCCTCGACGGTTTTATAGCCGAGCCGTTCAACCAGGGCTGTGGCGACGGCAGTGGAGCTAGACGATTGGCGGCGGCAAACCTCTTCGTTGGCTGCGATGCCGTCGATGCAATTGTGCTTGAAGGCGGCGCAGGCGTTGATCAGAAGGTTGAGATTTCCCAGCAGGGTGGTGGCGATGAGGGGCATAAAGGCGTTGAGTTCGAGATTGCCGAGGGAACAGGCTTGAGCGAGGGCGACATCATTGGCCATGACCATGATGGCCGATTGCATGACAAATTCCGGGATGACGGGGTTCACTTTTTGAGGCATGATGGAAGATCCGCTTTGCCGCGCCGGGAGCCTGAGCTCGCCGATTCCGTTTTCGGGACCGGAAGCTAAAAATCGGAGATCATTGGCAACTTTAAAAAGGTTCCCGGCGCAGGCTTTCAGAATACCGCCCACTTCGATGAATACATCGGTGTTTTGGGTGGCGTCGATCAGGTTCTCGGCCCTTGCGAGGCCGATGCCGGAGATATCCCGAAGGTGTTCGACGGCGCGGAATATATAGCGGCGAGGTGCTGTAATTCCGGTGCCGACGGCCGTTCCTCCGAGATTCACCACCCTCAGGCGCTCTACACATTTGTAGACGCGCCAGCGGTCGCGGCCGAAAGCTTCGGCATAAGCGGACATTTCTCTTCCCAGGGTGACCAGCACCGCGTCCTGGAGCTGGGTTCGCCCTACCTTGACGATATGGGAAAATTCTTTTTCTTTCTGTTGAAAGGCTTCCTGGAGTTTGACCAGGGCCTCTTCCAATTGTTGCAGTTTTAGTATTGCGGCTATTTTCAAGGCTGTGGGATAGGTGTCGTTGGTGGATTGGTGAAGGTTGAGATGATGCAGGGGATGGAGGTACCCGTAATCGCCCGGTTGCCGGCCGAGGATTTGCAGCGCGCGATTGGTCAGCACCTCGTTGACGTTCATGTTGGTGGAGGTGCCGGCTCCCCCTTGCAGGGTGTCGATGGGGAAATGGCTGTCCAATTCTCCCACTATCATCTCTTCGCAGGCTTTGGTCGCTGCGGCGAAGCGTTCATCGTCGAAAAAGCCCAATTCGCGGTTGGTTTGCAAGGCCGCCAGTTTGACCATGGCGAAGGCGTGGATGAGGTCGGGATCGATCGGTCCCGTGGCTGAAGGGAAATTGCGCAGAGCCCGTTCGGTGTGGATGCCATGGAGGGCGGAGGCGGGGATGTCCATCTGCCCCAGAGCGTCTGTTTCGGTTCGTGTGGCTGAATCCATGCTCGTCCTCCTTAAAAGTAAAAATCCCGCTTGTCTTCCGATTGGATTTTCGCCAGCCGTTCTTCGAGCTGGGTTTTCAGAGGGGAATCTTCCATCGCGTCCAATTCTTTAGCGATGAGGGCGAGGCCGGCGGCGCGGGTTTTGGGGGAGGCGTAATCCACCAGATATTCCATCAGGGTCATCAAGGCGTTTGGGGTGCAGTAGCGTTTGATGAAGCCGGGGATGGCGAATTCCATGAAATGTTCGCCGGTGCGGCCGATGCGGTAGCAGGCGGTGCAGAAGCTGGGGATGTATCCGTCTTCCAGGAGTTCCCGCATCACGTCGTCAAGCGAGCGCAGGTCGCCTAGTTGGAATTGTTCTTTTTCGGTGACTTGCACCTGGGCATCGCCCGCTTCGGTATAGCCGCCCAATTCGATGCGCGAACCGGCGTCGATCTGGGAAACGCCGAAGGACATGCAGGCGCGGCGGATATCGGCGTTTTCGCGGGCGGTGAGGATCAGGCCGGTATAGGGGATAGCCAATCTCAGGATGGCGATGATCCGCTTGAATTCGTCGTCGGAGACCAGGTAACGGTTGTCGATCGAGACGCCGGAAGCCTCTTTGAGGCGCGGGAAGCTGACGGTATGGGGCCCCACCCCAAAAACATCCTGTAAAAAAAGAGCGTGTTTGACCAGCGCCAGTACTTCGAAGCGCCAATCGTAGAGGCCGAACAAAACGCCGATGCCCATGTCGTCGATACCCGCTTCAAACGCGCGGGACAGGCCGTGAAGCCGGTAATCGTAATCGCCTTTGGGAGTGTTTTGGGGATGGTAGTCGGCGTAGGTCCCGCGGTGGTAGGTTTCCTGGAAGACCTGGTAGGTGCCGATGCCCGCCTGCTTGACGATTTTGTATTCGTCCACGTCCAGCGGCGCGGCATTGATGTTGACGCGGCGGATTTCGCCGTGGCCCGATTGGACGGCGTAAACGCGGCGTACGGTGTCGGCGATGAACTCCGCGCCGTAGGCCGGGTGCTCGCCGAAGACCAGGATCAATCGTTTGTGGCCTTTGTCTTCCAGGGCTTTGACCTGATTGATCACTTCGCCGGGCGACAGGGTGCGGCGCACGGCGTCGGAATTGGACCTGCGAAAACCGCAGTATTGGCAATCGTTGACGCAGTAGTTGCCGATGTAGAGGGGGGCGAAGAGCACGATGCGGTTTCCGTAGACCGTTTGTTTCAATTGCCGGGCGGCGGCGAAGATCTCTTCCACCAGTTCCGGTTTTGTGGTTTTCACTAATATAGCCGTCTCTTCGACGGTGAGTGGTTTTTTCTCCAGCGCCCGGGCGATTATCGCCCGGATGTGAGTAGGATCAGGGTGGGGCCCCTGGAGTTGGTGATTCAGAAAGGGTTCGTCTATGAAATTTATATATTGTCGCGCCTGGGCGCTATTTTTCGCTTTGTTTTCAGTCATGTGGCACCTCGTTATGATGTTGCCGTTGTTGCATAAAACTCCGGGACACTCCCGGACCTGTTCCGATGGTGCGGCCGATGCAAAGGATCCTCTCTTTGACGGCGGCCACCAATTGGGCGGCGTCGGTTATGTCCCGGAGGGGGGTGGGATAGATAGCGTAGAGCTTTTTATATTTGGCCGGAGTGAGGTTCGGCATCAAGACGTTTCCTCCCCTTTGCAATCCCAATTCCAGGCCGCATTGGGTATTGACGGTTCCCAACGCGGTGGTGGATGGAATGTTGCTGCCGGGGCAGAGGATGCGGGTCAGGGCCATGATTTTATAGGTCATGAGTTCGGTGTTGGGTACCTGTCCCCGCGGTGTGTTCCCCAGGGGGGTGTCGGGATTGGCGATGAACGGGCCGTTGCCGATCATGTGTACGTCGAGTCGTTTGAGAAGAAGGAGATCGTTTGCCGCGTCGTCGTAGGTTTGGCCTGGAATGCCGATCATGAATCCGCTACCCACTTCATAGTCCAGAAGATGGAGTTGTTTCAGTAGTTCGATGCGCGTATGCCCGGTCGTTTGGGAGCCGGGATGGATATGTTTGAAGAGGGCCGGATTGGAGGTTTCGAATTTCAGGAGGTAACGGTCGGCGCCGGCTCGTTTCCAGAGTTCCAGCTCGTCGATGTTTCGTTCGCCCAGGCTGAGGGTGACGACGAGTCCGGCTTCGTCTTTGATGCGGCGGACGATGCCGGCGATCCAGCGGGCGTCGAGTCCGGGATGTTCCCCTGCCTGGAGAACCACGGTTCCCAATCCCAATTGCCGGGCCAGGATGGCTCCGTCGAGTATGTCTTCCTCGGTCATGGTATAGCGAGCGAGCCGGGAGTTTCCCGCCCGCAAACCGCAATAATGACAATCGCGGCTGCATTTATTGGAGATTTCCAGAATACCTCTCAGGAAGACCCGGTCGCCCATTGTCTCGCGACGAACACGGTCTGCCCGGTCCCATAGCTCTTCCAACCTATCGGGGTCGGTCTCGGCGAGCCAGGAACGGATCTCCTGTATATTCATTTTTTATGATCTCTCAATTTGTCTTCTTTTCCTGAGGCACAACTTCTTTCAATGTGACGGTAAAGGTGGTGCCGACATCCGGCTCGCTTTTCACCGCCACTGTGCCGTTGTAGAAAGCCAGTAACTTTTTGACGATGGACAATCCGAGGCCGCTGCCCAGGATGGTCCGGGTCTTTTCGTTTTTAATGCGCACAAATTCGCCGAACAACCGTTGCTGCTCTTCGTCTGACATGCCGATGCCGGTGTCGGCGCAGGTGATTTTGACGCCGCTGTCGATGGCCTCGATGGCGAGTTCGACCGAGCCGTCGTCGCGGTTGTACTTGACGGCGTTGGTGAGGAAATTGTTGAGGATGATCTCGATCTCGCCGGGATCTGCCTTCATGAACACCTCTTTGGGGGCGTTCAAGGAGACGGTGATGTTCCGTTGGGTGGCGTCGGGCAACACTCCATCGATGGAGTTTTGCGCCGCTTCGGTGATGTTGACTTTTGTCAACTCGCGGTTTTTCTGGCCCGATTCGATACGGGTCAGGTCCAGCAGGTCGAAGATCATTTTGCGCATGCCGTCAAGACGGGCCAACGAACGGGAGATCATGGCTTCGTATTTTTCGATGGAATTACCCAGCATCTGTTTATCGACAATGCGCAGGTAGCCTTCCACCGCGGCCAACGGCGATTTCAGCTCGTGGGCCAGGACAGAGATGAATTGGAAACGCACTTGCCGTTTTTCCGCTTCCAATTGTATGGCGCGCCGGTGCAGGAAAATATGCCTGGCGGCTTTTTGAATAATACTTCTCAATTCGTCGGGGGTGAAGGGTTTGGCCAAAAAGTCGAAGGCGCCGCTCTTGGTTGCGCTCACCGCCACTTCCAGCGAGGCGTAGGCGGTGACCATAATGGTGAGGATTTGGAGTTTCCGTTTTGCGATTTCCACCAGGATGTCCAGTCCCTGGATGTCAGGTAATTTGTGATCCAGAATCAGGATATCCGGCAGATCTTCTTCGATCGCGGCGAATGCCTCTTTGCCGTCGCCGGCTTTACGGATGGCAAACGAGACCTCTTCGTCGAAGTCGGATACTTCAAAGCTGTAACGGCTGAGGGTGCGCTCCACTCCCAGTCGCATCCCCAGTTCATCGTCAACCACTAGAACCTTCAAGGTTTCCATGGCTTACTCCTTCAATAAACGTCTAACTTCTCCCAGCAATTGTTCATAACGGATATCTTTCTCCAGAATGGCGTCTGCTTTTATCCATTTTTGCTCGTCGGGGCCGTTGGTATCGAAATGGATCCCGGTCTGACTGGTAACGGCGGTCACAATGATCACCGGAGTACCGGGATATTTTTTCTTTATTTTATAACTCAGCACAAAACCGCTGTCCTGATTCTCCATCATGAGATCCAGCACCGCCAGGTCCGGCCGTTCTTGCTCCAACAGTCGCTCTGCCTCTTTTTCGCTCTCTGCGGCGGTTACCTGGTAGCCGGAGGCTTCCAGCACCGCTTTGACCTGTCCCAGCAAATCGATATCGTCATCTGCGACAAGGATCCTTTTTGTGTGTTTAGACATCGCTATCCTCCATGTTCATGCTTGCATCACGGCGTCATGTTCGCCTGGTTTTGTTTTTGGTAAGGTTACTGTAAAGGTGGTTCCGGTCGGTCCCTTCTCGGGATCATTATTGGTGGCCACTGCGATCGATCCATGGTGCATTTTGATGATTCCATACGTGACCGCCAGCCCCAGGCCGGTTCCCTTACCCATTTGTTTGGTGGTAAAAAAGGGTTCGAACAGTTTTTTGATATTCAATTCGTCAATCCCGGTACCGGTGTCCGCGACGGAGATGACGGCGTTCGAACCGTCTTCGCCGGTGGCGATGGTCAACCTTCCGCCTTGAGGCATGGCTTCGATGGCGTTGGCGACTAGATTGACCAACACCTGGATGACTTGATCCGGGTCTATTTCAGCTATCACTTCTTCATTGTGGTGTACTACAGCCAGCTTGATGTTTCCGGGGGCGATGATGCCGTGCAGACTGCGGTCCACCAATTGGTTTATATTGGTGGTGCGGAGCAC
>JAHELQ010000328.1 GCA_024644125.1 Candidatus Aminicenantota bacterium
GGCTCAACGCGATGGAGCCGTCGATATTCGAAGTAAAGGTTTTGGATTCCGTTTTTCCCAATCGTAAAGTAACGCTGTTGGATCCGCCTATATAACCTACGGTGCCGGCGTATTTGACGGTATCCATGTCGGTTCCGCCAGTCTGTAACCCGGTGGATTGATCATAATCAAGATTATCGACTCCATATTCAGCCCCCAATTGCACGTGATTGGCAATCAGCCAGTTGAAGCGGGTGCTCAGATTTTTCGAGTGAAGCATCGGCTGGATGGGGCTGTCGAGGTAACTCTTCTGATCCAGATAAGAAACCGTTAAAGAGAAGGTTTTGATGTTCAACATCACATAACTGTTCAATCCTTCGCGATCGTTTTGCAGAAACAGGTTGGCGATGGAGTTGAATTGACTTCCGATTTTTTTGTAATCGGCGCTGGCGCTCAGAACTCCGGAGTTGAAATTGAAGCCCGCCATCCATGCGTTGTCACCCAACTTTTCCACCGAATCCGCATCGGGAGCTTTCCCAAAATTACTATGCGCATATTCCCCTTTCAAGGTCAACTTGCTTTGCAAAAGGTTCAATTCCCCCCATACCGACAGCATATCTCCCTCGCGGTAGGCATCCTCGCCTCCAAACAGAGTTTTGCTATCCAGAGCGTCTTTACCGGTCATGAACATGCCCCTCACTTTGAACAGCGAATCTTTGTGGAATCCCAGCACCGCGCCGAAAATATTGCCGGAAGCGGGAGGAACGCCGAACCCCTCAAAGCCGGTCTTTTGTTGGGAGTTTGCATAAAAGGAATTAACGTAGAGCGCGTTGGTGTTCAATTCGTATTGGAATCCCCGCCGATTGAGATAGGATGTGGTAAATTCAGAATTGGAGATGATAAGATCGCCGGCTTCCACTTTCCCTTTTCCCTTTTGGAACCTCACCATCATACTCGATGGGTTGAATTTACTTTCGGCCCCAGTCACCTGGTTCATGTAGGTAAATGTGGCATCAATATCGAATTGATTGTCATCATCGACTATATTTTTGTAAATCCGCATATTCCCGTTGAATTTGAAACTCTCTCCAGGATATTCTGCGTTGTCGTGAATACGGCCGGCCGCGGAAAGCGAGCCATTGAAATTGACGATAGGCTCCCGTGGAGTCGCCGCATCCCCATACGAACTCGCATCCTGGAAGAATATCTCGGGCGATTCGTCTTTGGTAAAATTCTTAACCGTGAAAACCGGAGTCAGAATATCAGATCGAAGGCTTCCCTCCTGGTATTCCACGATGTAATATTCCAGTCGATCCCCATACAGCGTTTCTGTCGCCAGGTGGTAGTAGACATTTCCATCTACTCCTCTACTCATTTTCCGTACTTGAAACTGTTCCAACCCGGAAGTTTTGTAATATAATACAAACGTCTTATCTGGCTGGACAGGTTTGGCGGTAATGATTAAGTGTCCGGGTTGGACCTCGACGCTGGGCAAAAGATTCGAATATTGGATTGTCTGAGGGTGCAATAACATAGCAGTCAGCACTAAATATAGCAGGCACAATGCCTGAGTTTTTTTTCTCATTTCACACCTCTGGTATTGAATGTACATAATTTTTTTCGTTTATTCAACAAATTTATAAAAAACACTTTGGTTTCTTTTTTTCATTCAGCGGTCAATTTTAAAAGAGGAAATTTCAGAGGTGATCACGACATTCCCGGCGGCATCCAGTTGCCGCACATGCCAATAGATCCAGCCCTTCTTCGTGATTTCCTCGAGATTCCACCGGTAACTGGTCTCCATACCCGCACTGACCCACTCGATGTTGTTGTCGGGTAAAAATTGGAATGGAACCTGCGAGAGGGCTACCTCGTACGGTCCTCCGCCTTTGGGACCCGACCAGCGCAGGACAATCGAATCGACATCACCAAGTTTGGAATCCTGGGCAGGGTCCACAATTTTCAACGCGGGGACTTCAGCCACAAAATATCGAAGCCTGGGAATCTTTCCGCCGTATGAATAGTTGGTGAATTGGAAAGAAAAATGGTGAAGCCCCAAATCCTGGACCGGCAATTTTACCATGAATGCGCTTTCTACGATCACCGGCTTCTTCTCGAAGATTTGTGCCTCGAACAATCCGATGACAGCTCCATCCAATAACCATTTTCCTTTCAAGAGCCCACGGCCGCCGGCCATTATTTTCAACCGGTACGAAGGCGACGCTCCTTTACGATTTACGATTGCGTAATATTTACCTTCTTGAAATAGAAATTCCAGTAATTGGATCTGAAATCCAGGAGTAATCTCTTGCACCTGAATTGTTTTTGAGAATTCTTTGCGGCTCTGCCCATCATAATCAATTGCCTTAATTTCATAAACGCCGGTTTTAGTGAACGAATAGGACATCTGTCGAGGCGCGCTCGTTTTCACGGTACCGTCGCCAAGAATCCATTTTACATTGGGTCCTTTGAACTGCGTCGCCTTAAGAGTCACCTCTTCCCCGGGAATTACCGTGTCTGCCGAAACGTTTACGCTACGGAGATCCGGCTCTATCATTACGGTCCCCTTGAACGGCGGGTAATTTCCCGAAGGATCTTCGACAGTGACATCCAGAGCTCCGGCAATTCCCAGCACCTTACCTGTAACCGATGAACCGTTGCTGCGTTCGCCGTCTGAAAAAGACCAGTTAAAATTTCCCGGTTGCACGTTTTCGAGCCGGACATCAACCGCTTCGCCGGAGATTGGCGGACTGGACAACCATAAGCGGCGGTTATCCGGTTGCAATTGAACTGTTTTCTCGATGGTCATATCGCTTCGGCCCGAATAATCGATGGCCCTGATACGGGTAACTCCCGGTTGGATGAAGGTATGCGTCGTGGTTGGAGAAGTTACTGCGGTCTGACCGTCGCCGAATTCCCATCTCACCGATTGCCCTTGAAAATTGACGGCCGTCAAACCAACCGCTATTCCCGTATACAAGACATTTGGCGAAACTCCAATGGAACGGTTATCGATTTCCACCTTGATGCGCCTCTCCACCGGAACAGTCGCCTGTCCTGCGAAATCGTATGCCTTGATTGTATATACGCCAGATTGTTTAAAAATATGAGAAACTTTCTGGGAACCGGATAAAATTGTGCTGTCGCCAAAATCCCACTTTATCACTGAGGAATTGAAATTCTGGGCCTCAAGATTGAGAGTTTCCCCTTCGATTGGATTTCGGGGAAACATTTCTATGCTGCGATTCTCCCGCACAACCAATTGCAATTCCGCCGAATTTCCATCCGATCGGGTGCAACGGATACGGCATACTCCCGGCTCTTTGGCTATATACTTGATGGACGATGAATTTCCAGGAATTGATTTTGCCGGAACCAACTGCCATTGATACGAATAATTATCCGGCTGCGACACCGGCTCCCAATCGAGACGCACCTCGTTGCCGACAAAAATCTGCCCCCCAGGCGGAACCTGAACAATACGGTTCCCCACCTGGCCGAACAAAAACAATCCCAACAAGGCGATGATGACCATAACCAAACAACCTTTCATCAGTCACTCTCCTATAAATTGACATCCATAAGACAGAATACTCACTGCCCACATTCTAGAATAAAATAAATTGCCTTTAAATCTCAGTTTTTTTGACCCATTCAATGAATGACAAAGCAGATTGCTCCGAATCTCAAATCTGGACTGTGCGTTTACAAAAAATTGTGGTAGAGGATGAAGTCGGACCAGATAAAAGGATGGGCGAAAGAGATCGAGACTCCGTTCGGCAAAAAGGCCTCTTGATTCATTAATGTGAGCTTTGCCTTCTGAAGGCAACGGGACAGATTTCCTCCTTCGAGGTAATGTCGGTAAAACTCCGGCAACAATCGCGAGCTGAACTCGTCAACCGGCCACAGGCTGACCATTACTGAATTGGTATTCGCCCGGCGGAACGCCGCCATCATACCTCTTAGCCCTAGAAGTCCCCGTAGGGATTTTTCTGCGGTTTCGCACGCGCTCAAGACCACCAGTTGAGCATTCAGGGTTGACCGGAACAGATCGTGGGCGTAAAAGAAAGGAGAATGATCGTTGGTATCAGAGAACAAGAAAGCGGAATGGTTTGGATATTTTTCGTTATTGACGAAATGTGTGGCCAGATGCACGACGCGGGCTTCCGGCGCAAACGCTTCAAAATTGCTTATGGTGAAGTTTTCTCCCAAAAACAGGCGACATTGACGACTCCCTACAATTTTTTGAACATCTAGCGCCTCCGCTTTTGCGGAGGGTAATGGATCGAAGAAGAGATCGACGAAAGATGACAAACGCGATTCTCTCTTATTGTTGGATTGAATCACAGGATCTGCGAAAATTTCCACTGTATATTTTTTTTGCGGAGGGCAATGGAATGTTTTCTGCAAATGAAACAAAGAAATGTAGTATGAAACCGCATATTTTTGAATTAAATAATCGACGGCTCTATATTCTGAAAAAATGGCATCCCCAGATGGTTCGCCGGGATTGACATCCAATACAAGGGCGTCGAACGGAAGTTTGTAAAACTCCTGTCCAGGAATTACCAGCAGCTCTTCCACATCGGGGCGGCGTGACAGAAGGTCCCGTAGAAGGCATTTATAGAGTTCCGCGGCAATGTTCAAATCGAAATGAAGCCTCAGATAATCAACCCTCCCTCCGGCGAAATCATCCAGAGGGGCAGTTAACTGTCCGATTTGATCGATAATCCAGGAAGAATGTTTCGATAAAATCTCGAATCCTTCACCATGAAGGTCGATCCAGAAGAGAATAGTCTCCTCTTCCAGCAAACAAAACTTCAGAATCAGTTGCCCGGGCTGCAACTTTTTTTGAATTTGTTTAATATCAAATAAGTCGAGGGAGTAAAACTTGTATCGCAACGAAGCGGACGATATCATTTCGGCCATTTCAGAGTACTGGTTCCGGAGTTGAGCCATTTTACTTTCATAAAATTCAAGCAAATTCCCATCTTCACGGTCACGGCGGCATTCCTGGTAACGTTTGTTGTAAAAGGAAAACTCTTGAGAGAGGCTCTCCTTCTGTTGATTCAAGTAGGACGATGCCCCCGGCCCATCCCCCATCGGCTCAAAATGGGCGTTGTTTTTTATTTCACTAAAATAAAGGGCCCTGCGAATGTATTCGAAGTTGCCGGTAACTTCATACAGTTCGACATAAAACCGGATCATGTGCCCGTACATTTCACCGATCTTCTCTTTGTACCGGTAATAGCCACTACTGGTAAAACTGGAGAAATAGTCGCTCAAGGATCGATGCGTTTTCTCGAAGTAATCGAGAGCCGATTCGATGTCGCCCCGCTTCCGAGCGAGAATCGCTTCCAGGTAATAATAAAAAAAATAGTGGGAGTGATAGGGAGCGTAGAGATCGTCGATTGTGGAAAGAACTTTTTCTACCTTTTTATAATCTCCATTTTCAGACAATTGAAGTCCAAATTCAACTAGCATAGGGAGCAAATTCTCAAAGTCTTTTTTTTCGAGCCCCTCATCTACCGCAGCTTCGAGAAGTCGCGCCGCATCGCGTTGCCTCCCCATCTGTTTTAGCAGCCAATACTCCTGGTAGTAGGTATCCTTTAAATCAAATGTATGGCTGCACGTCCTGGAGGTTTTGACGCTTCTTTGAATGAATTTAAGGGCGTTTTGACTATCCCCAGCATCTTGATACAATTTACTATAGGTATTGAATACCATTACTTTCAACCGGCAATCTCGATATTTTACAGCCGCGTCCATCGCTTTTTGCAGATACCTTTTGGCCAATCCTGTTTTGTTGACCACGCTAAAAATCGAAGCGACGCGGTAACACACATACCCCTCTTCGCTACGTTGAACGGTCAATCCCCTAAAAGCCGAGAGGGATATCAGGTATGCATTCAACGCCGGTAGCAAATCTTGCTTCAACTCATAATAATTGCCGAGGCATTTGTAACCCTCCGCAACCGCAATTTTTAGCGCATCCAATTGCCGTTTGAGCGTTTGGGTTTGGTCGGCACCCCCGATCAAACTGTTGCATAAAACGACGGATAACAGGAATAAAATTCCCACGGTTCGCATGATTGTTATTTTAGAATAAATTTTCTTTTTTTGCAATTTTTCACAATTATTGATTCTATTGAAATATTGGGATAAAATAACCAATAGAATTTTACATGAAAACAATATATACACTTTTGTTCTTATTTTTACTACCAGCGCTCATTGCCCAAACTATTACACCTGCAGATTTGGTTGTCGAGAAAATTGAAATTCCCGCCAATGGTTTCATTCATATCGGGCTGACCAACAGGTCGAGCAATTCGATCGCTATTCAACCCCAACTGCTGGAACAAACCATGGTAACGATCTACATCAATGATATACCCCGGGCAGAGTACAAGCTAAAGTACCTGGACCAGCGTCTGTTTCAGCCTCAAGGCAGGATCCTT
>JAHELQ010000329.1 GCA_024644125.1 Candidatus Aminicenantota bacterium
TTTATTGGGATGGCTATTTGCGGGTGGGGGCCAGTGTCTGCGATCCGCGGATCACGTTTCGTTGGCGGCAGGGCGGATTCTACCGGGCGCGGCTGGGGGTTGAGAGCGGCTCCCAGAATGTATTGGATTTGATGGGCAAAGGGATTACGCCGGACCAGACCCACGCGGCCCTGGCTTCCCTGGCCGAAGCCGGCATCAAGACCACGACCTATTGGGTGATCGGCCACCCGGGGGAGACCGAAGAAGACTTCCGGCAAACCCTGGGTTTTTTGGAAGAGATCAAGCACTATATATTCGAAGCCGAGTGCAATTCGTTTATCTTCGGCTTCAGCGGGCAGGGAAAAACCGATGAATGGAAAGACAAGCGGCAGGCGTTGTTCCCCGATTGGGCTCGAGAGCTATTGATACTTCAATCCTGGACCGTTGACCTGGAGCCCTCCCGCCAGGAAACCTACAGCCGCATGTCGCGCTTCACCGCCCATTGCAAGAATCTCGGCATCCCCAATCCCTATTCCCTCCACGATATCTACCACGCGGACAAACGTTGGCAAAAACTACACAAACACGCCGTCCCCCGGCTGGTGGATTTCAAGAACGGTTCCGTCATCGACGAGTGCAGGGGAATCAAGCAGGACGCGTTGCTAAAAAAAACACTTCACGACGATGGAGACTTCGGTTTTTGATAAAACCGGGTCAGAATCAAGGAGCGATCGGACCATGAAAGATGAACAAAACGCCAGAGTGCACACAGTTCTTGCCAGTCAACATTTGAAAGAGGAGAAATATTGGTTGGAGCGTTTGACGGGAGATTGGGAGGTGTGTTGTTTCCCTCCGGACCGGCGGATGGATCCGGCACTGAAACAATGGGACGAATGCCCCTTCGAATTGGAACTGGATTTGATGGAACCATTGATGAAACTGCGCAACGGTTCCGATCCCCGGCTGCACATGATCCTTGAAGCCTCCCTCGCCGTGTTGCTGCATTTTTATACCTCCATAGACGATATCATCGTGGCGATGCCGGCTCTCAGACAGGATTTCGAAGCGGATTTCGTGAACACCGTCATGCCCATACGCCACCAAATCTCAGGGAGCGCGACCTTCAAAGAGATCTTGTTGGCGGTCCGGCAGAGCGTGGTCCAGGCCATTGAAAATCAGAACTATCCGGTGGATATGATACCTCATCTGCTGGGGCGGGAATCCCCCGGCTCCGAGTCGCCGCTCTTCGATGTGGCGGTCCTCCTGGACAACATTCACGATCCCCGCTACCTGGAGGCTGTTCCGTTGAATATGATCTTTTCCTTTTCCCGAAAGGATGAACGGGTCGGCGGAACCGTGCGCTTCAACTGTTCACGGTATTCGCCTGAGGCAATCGGTCGCGTGATCTCCCATTTCCAGCGTGTGTTGGCGGCGGCCGTTACCCAACCGGAGGCGCAGATCGGATCGATCGACATATTGTCGGCGGCGGAGTGTTATACATTGTTGAACGATTTTAACGGCGAGTCCCGGCAATTGCCGGAGGCATGGACCATTCAGGGATTGTGCCGTCGCCAGGCGCGCAGGACGCCGGACGCCATCGCCCTAAAGGGGCGCTGTCTGGAAGACGGAGGTAGACATACGCTTCATGTCACCTTTGCAGAGCTGGATCTACGGGCGGCTCGTCTGACGTCCATCCTCCGGGAGCGGGGAGCGGCGGCGAAAACTGTGATTGCCCTGTGTATCGATCGCTCTGTGGATATGATTGCCGCGATCCTCGGCGTACTCTATACCGGGAGCGCTTATCTGCCGATCGATCCTTCCAATCCAGCGGAGAATGTGCGCTACATTCTGCGCGACAGCGGAACCAAACTGGCGGTGAGCGGAGGAATCGACCTGCGTTCGAATGGCGATGTCTTGATGCTCGATATCCGCGAGTGTGATTTAGGGGGAGAACTGGATTGTCTTGAGATTTCTGATGCGGATGCTCACGATCCTGCTTATGTCATCTACACCTCCGGCACCACCGGTCGGCCCAAAGGGGTGTTGGTGGAGCACCGGGGAGCGGTCAACGCCCTCGAATGCCGCCGCCTGGAATACCGGTTGGATGGGACCGATGTGTCTCTGCAATTGTTCGCTTCCAGTTTCGATGGCTTCATCACCAGCTTCTTTACACCGTTCATTTCCGGCGCCCGCACTATATTACCCTCTGCGAACGAAGTGGCGGATATATCCTATATTCGCAAAACCGTTCAACGGGAGAGGGTCACGTGTTTGATCAGCGTTCCTTCGTTTTTCCAGGCGATGATCGAGAATTTGTCGCCTGCTGAATCTTCGTCGCTGCGAGTGGCGACTCTGGCGGGGGACCGGATTCCAGTTGGATTACCGGCTCTGGCGCATCAACAGAATCCCGGTCTGGAACTGGCGAATGAATACGGCGTGACCGAGTTGTCGGTAATGTCCACCATCGCCAGGGGTGTGCGGCCGGGGAACGAACCGGTCATCGGCAAACCCGTCTGGAACACCCGGATATATATTGTCAATGGAGAGATGCGCCTGCAACCGGTGGGGGTTCCAGGAGAACTGGTCGTCGGCGGTACCGGTGTTGCCCGCGGTTATGTCAATAAACCTTCGTTAACCGCCGAACGGTTTGTAACCAATCCGTTCGAATCGGGCGATGTGTGTTATCGTACCGGCGATCGCGGCCGGTGGCTGGAGGACGGCTCCATTGAATATCTGGGGCGAATTGACCAACAAATCAAGATTCGCGGTTACAGAATCGAACCCGCTGAAATCGAACAATGCATCGCGGGTTTCCCCATGGTGTTGGAAGCGGCGGTCACCGACCGCAGCAATGATCGCGGCGACCGGATGCTGGTGGCGTTTGTGGTGCCGGCGCCGGAACAATCGTTGGATCATCGGGAGCTGCGGCATTATCTGGCGGAGCGCTTGCCGGAGCACATGATACCCGCGCATTTTGTGGATTTAGAAGCGATTCCTCTGACCGCCGTTGGCAAGATCGATCGCCGCGCGTTGGCCAGAATCCCGTTGGATCTATCCCTTCAACGTCGGACCATCGCTCCCCGCAACGACACGGAGCGCACCTTGGCCGGAATCTGGAGTCGGATGTTGGGGGTGGAGGAGGTGAGTGTTGCCGACAATTTTTTCACTATCGGCGGCGATTCCATCAAAACCATCGGTTTGCTCAACGCGGTATCCGAAACGTTTGGGGTGAAGCTGGAAATCCTCGACCTCTACGAAAATGAGACCGTTGAAAAACTGGCACGCCTCGTCGATAACGGCGAGACAGCCTCGACGGGGCATCGGGATGCAGACGATGTGCGACGCGTGGTCGATGAATTGAAGGAGAGAATCATCGCGGCGCACGGGCTCGCTGACGTTGAGGATATCTACCCCATCAGCGATATCCAGACGGGATTGATTTTTTACGGCATGAAAAACACGGCCGCGGCCCAATACCATATCCAGTTTGTCTACCCGGTGATTACGGACGATTTTGATCCCGGACTTCTGAAACAGGCATTGATCCTTCTGACGCGCAAACACGCGATGTTGAGAACCTCCTTCAATTTGGCCGATTATGACGAGCCTGTGCAATTGGTGCACCGCGACGCAGTACTGGATCTGGAAGACCTGGATATCACCGGTATGCCGGTCAAGCAGCAGGAAGATTATGTCAGGAAGGTATTGTTGGCCGATCGCGACACGCCGTTCGACATCGGCTCGTTGCCCCTCTGGCGCATGAAAAGTATTCGTCTGGCGCCGGGACGGATTTGCCTCGTCTCCACGCTGCATCACGTCATCGGCGACGGTTGGGGATCCGCCAACTTTATGACCGAATTGAACAATACCTACCTCGAGCTCAAAATAAATCCCGGTTTTCTACCGGAGCCTCTGGAAAGCGATTACAAAGAATTTGTGATCCAGCAATTGCAGGAAAAACAAAAACCCGGAACCGCTGAATTCTGGCGGCGGGAGCTGGATGATTACAAGCGGTTGGATTTTTTCGCTTCCGGCAAAGATGGCGACCGGCCCTCGGACATGCAGAGCTTCCAGTATCAATTGGGAAAAGAGTTATTGGCGAAAATAAAAGAAAAAGCGTTGGCCCTGGACACAAATATCAAACATCTGTCGTTCGCCGCCTACAATTTTGTCATCAAGATGCTTTCCTACGAACAGGACATCGTGGTGGGGCTTTTGACCAACAACCGCCCGGCGACGAAAGACGGCGACAAAATATTCGGTTGTTTTCTCAACACGGTGCCGGTTCGTATGCCCATCGGGCGGAATCTGAGCTGGCAGGACTATGTGCGGCAAACGGACCGGAAAATGATGGAGTTGAAAAAATACGACCGGCTATCGTTATTCGAGATCGCCCGCGTCGTGGGTGAAAAAGCCCAGGACGGCAATCCTTTTTTTGACACGCTCTTCAATTTTGTGGATTTTCATGTGTACCAAACTATGGACATCGATCCCGCTCAACGGAAAGCGACGCAGCGGGAGCCGGGTGTGGATCCCTACCGTGAGTTTTATGTTCCCGGGCGGCAAGACACCAATACTTTCTTTGATTTTGAGGTTAACACGACGGCCGGCGAATTTATGATTTGTGTCAAATACAATCAGGCGGCGATTTCGGAAATCATCGCTCACCGTTGTTGTCACTATTTTGAGGAATTTTTGCTTCAAGTGTTGAACCATCCGAAGGCGGCGATGGCTAAAAACGCCCTGTTCCCGGAGGAGGAACGCAGGTTGATTATCGAACGGTTCAATGATACGGATGCCCCATTCGACGATTGTAAGACGATGCACCGGTTGTTCGAAGAGCAGGCGGAGAGGACGCCGGGCGCGACGGCGGTGGAAGCGGCTGATCGGACGGTTTCCTACCGGGAATTGGAGTTGCAAGCCAACCGTGTGGCGCGGCTGCTCTGGGAACGGGGCGTGCGGCCCGGTTCCCTGGTGGCGGTGACGATCGATCGATCCAGCCGGATGATCGAAGCGGTAATGGGGATTCTCAAGGCCGGCGGCGCGTATGTTCCGCTGGAACCGTACCTGCCGGAAGCCCGGATGGCGAAGATTATGGATTCGCTGGGGATCCGGGTGGTGGTGACACGGGAAGGCTTTCTGCCGAAAATCACCCACGCGGCGCGGGAAATTCCGTCTCTGGAATTGGTGGTGTGTTTGGATGTGGACATTGTGGACGGGGTGGACGGGGGGCGCCTGCAAGTGGTGGACTTACATGCGGTTGAGGACATGGCGGATGTGCGGGTGAAAGGAGAGGTAGCTGCCGCTTCGCTCGCTTATGTGATCTTTACTTCTGGGTCTACCGGGACACCCAAGGGGGTGATGGAGACGCACCGGCCGGCGGTAAATGTGATTCAATGGGTGAACCGGATGTTTGATGTGGGCGTTGGGGACAGGCTACTCTTTATCGTTTCGCTCGGCTTTGATTTGTCCGTCTACGATATCTTCGGCGTTCTGGCGAGCGGAGGCTGCGTGAGGGTGGCCTCCGAGACCGACATCAAAGAGCCTAAGCGGCTGTTGGATGTTATTCTCGACGAGGGCGTCACGTTTTGGGATTCCGCTCCGGCGGCGTTGCAGCAATTGTCGCCGTTTTTCCCGGACGTTTCCGATCGGAGCCGGGACAGCCGGTTGCGGCTGGTGTTTCTCAGCGGCGACTGGATTCCGGTTCCTTTGCCGGATCTTCTGGTCCGGAGTTTTCCCGGCGTGCGGGTGGTCAGCCTTGGTGGCGCCACCGAAGCCACCATCTGGTCTAATTATTATCCCATCGGCGACGTGGATCCGAATTGGCCCAGCATCCCGTACGGCAAGCCGATTCAAAACGCGAAATATTATATTCTCGACTGGGACCTGTCGGTATGCCCCATCGGCGTGGCAGGCGACCTCTACATCGGCGGGCAATGCCTGGCCAGCGGTTATATCAATGACGAAGTACTGACTGCGGATAAATTTATCCCCAATCCCTTCATCCCCGGCGGAATCATGTACAAAACTGGCGACGTGGCCCGCTGGTTTGAAGACGGCAATATGGAATTTTTAGGACGAAAAGACCATCAAGTGAAGATTCGCGGCTTCCGTATAGAGCTTGGGGAGATCGAGGCGCAACTGCGGGCCATGGACGGGGTGCAAAAAGGTCTGGTGATCGTCAGAAAGGATCGCAACCGGGAACGGTATCTCTGCGCCTATTTTGTGGCGGACGGTCCCCTGGACGGCGAACGATTGCGAGGCGCTATGGCGCGGGAATTACCGGAGTACATGCTGCCCGCCCATTTTGTCCAATTGACCGGTTTCCCCCTTACGGCAAACGGCAAAGTGGACCGCGGCGCGCTGCCGGAACCCAACAACGATTCCGCCGTGGAATACATCGCCCCCCACACTGATCTGGAACAAAAACTGGCTGCCATTT
>JAHELQ010000330.1 GCA_024644125.1 Candidatus Aminicenantota bacterium
CCATGGCCACCGCCACTCCCGAGGCGTTGTCGTTGGCGCCGGGCATCGGCTCATGGTTGAGTCCCAGATGGTCCAGATGGGCGCCGATGATGATTGTTTCGTTCTGCAACGCCGGATTTGAGCCTTCGATGAAACCCAGGACATTGGAGGTCCTGGCGTCCGGATGGTGACTGGTGACATTGGTGATGGTCATCTGCTTGCCGGTATTGAAAGACCGGGGGCGTAACGTTTTTTCAATCCGCTCCTTCACATTGGCGTGACGGCGGCCGGTTCCCTGGAATATATCGTCGATTACACTGTCCCCCACGTAGGTCAATTGGAAATCGTCCAGATAGGCGCAATTGGGATTGGTGATGTGGTAATTGTACACCATGCCGGCGGCGCCGTGATCCTTCGCGTTTTTGACTTTATATTGGTGAAAGGAGTAAGGGAGCCATTTTTTGAACAGCTCCGGGTCGCCCGACGGGGAGACTGGTACTTCCGGCTCCATCATCACGATTTTTCCCTTCACGTCCTGTCCTTTGTATTCGTCGAAGCCCAATTCGGGAGCGCTGATACCGTAACCGACATACACCACGTCGGCGGTGACAGTGCCGGACGCGGACGTGGAGCCGGGGAAATAGTCCTCCTGGTACCGGTAATGCTTGTGGATGACGGCTCCCCGCTTGAACGGGATGTGGAGGATAACCTTCGAACCGGGTAACACATCGGTATAGGGATTTGGGAACTCCTGGAAATAGGAGTTGTTGTCCCCCGCCGGTTGGATATTCCATTGTTTCAGGTGATCCGCCACCCATTGGGCGGATTTGTCGTAGCCCGGCGTACCGCTCAGGCGGCCGGCAAACTCTTCCGAGCATAGGGTTTCCACCCACGACATCACCGAATGGGACGATATCCCGTGCATCGCCTCGATCGATGGGTCCCGCTCTCGCGAAGACAGCGGCGAACCGTCGATCGAGAATAGTATAGCCAGAAGGATAGGATATACTAAAATATATTTTACTAATTTTGTCATTTCGACTCCTATTTTGGAATAATCATTGATTATACCACCGGCGCGAATTTTTTTCCAAAACAAAGTGCGCGATCCGTATTATAGTATAGAAAGGCAAGAAGGCGATGCTAGTTCACCTTCCCTTTATTTCATTTGCCTCCTTCCTGGAAATCCCCATCATGATCCCCCCCATGGTGGGGTGCATTTTCAGCGGATTCTCAACTCGATTCCTTCCACATCTTTCATCGCTGCCACAAATTGCTCCAGTTGGGATTCCCCAAATTTGAAATGGTACGGGTAGACGATTTTTGGTTTGAAGGAGAGAACCGCCGCTTTGGCCATCTCCGCGTTCATCGTGTACGGGAGGTTGACCGGCAAGAAGGCGATATCGATGGCTTTCAAATTTTTCATTTCCGGGATGTTCTCGGTATCACCGGCAATATAGATTCGTTTATCGCCGAAGGTGATCACGTAACCGTTCCCCTCTCCTTTGGGATGATAGGGATTGCCTTCGGAGCGTTGGTGTTTGATATTGTAGGCGGGCACCGCTTCGATTTGCAGGCCTTTGAAGGTTTTGGTCTCCCCGTTTTTCATCACCTGACCGCCGGCATAGGAAGTCGAGGCTATTTCGGTCAATACGACGATTGTTCCCTCTTTTTTGATGGCGTCGATGGCGCCGGTATCCAGATGGTCGCCGTGATGATGGGTGCTGAGGATTAAATCGGCTTTGGGCGTTTTGGTATAATCCCCGGCTCGCGAGAAGGGATCGATGTGGATCACCAGACCTTTGAATTCCATCATCACCGACGCGTGCCCCACGCAGGTAATGGATAGATCCCCTTCGGACGTTTTGATAATGTCGGCGGTGAATGCCGATATAGTCACGAAAAATAAAATTGTCAGAAACGTTAGTGTTTGTTTCATATCAACCCTCCAACCGAGAGTATTCTCTCGGCTGCCGTTAATTATACACCAAACGAGTGTGGGCTTCCAGTGGCTTGCCGCCATTTAAACCAGACATAGACAGGAATGCCGGCGATCAATAACAGAAAACCCCAATAAACGGTTTCCGCGCCGGAACCGGCAATGGTCCAGGCGGAGTAAACGAAGCCCGGGATACCCAACGCCAACGCCTTGATCATGCGCTTCCGGTCCAGAGGTTTGTCTCCCTTCAGTTTGATCATTATCATCACCTCCGCCAACGAGGAGAAGATATAGGGTACCAGGCAGGTCATAGTGGCCAGGAGGATGATGAATTGGAATTTTTCCACCAATCCTCTGGTGAAGTTCATAATCAACAGTAGCGATACCAACGCGCTGGAGACCACCAATCCCACCACCGGGGTCCCTCTTTTGGAAAGATGGCCGAAGCTTTTCGGGAAGAGGCGGTCGCGGGCGACGGCGAAGGGCATTTGCCCTTGCAGCAAGATCCAGCCGTTCAACGCTCCAAAACAGGACACCGCGGCCCCTAGAGCTACCGCGTACCGGGCCCATGGTCCCCAGATGATCGAGGCGGCATCGGCGAACGGCGCGTTCGAGCCTGCCAGCGAGCCGATGGGGATGATACCCATCACCGCCACAGTGCCGGCAATGTAAATGGCGGCGGCAATCACCGTTCCCAGAGTTGTGGCTCGCGGTATGGTCCGTCGGGGATCCACTATGTTCCCGGCAGGAACGGTCGCGGATTCGAGACCCAGGAAGGCGAACAACGTCAACGAGGCGGACGCCGTCAACGCCGACAACGGGAACAAGTCTCCCTGGACCATCGGCGAGAAGTGGGCGGTATTCAGATAGAATAACCCGATGAAGGCCACTGCTCCCAAAGGGATGAGTTTTAAGATGGTGGTGATCAACTGCACCCAGCCGGCGCGGCGGATTCCCATTGCGTTGACCCAGGTCAATAACCAGATGGCGGCGATGCCGACGACAGCTCCCAACACCCGATTCGTGGCCAACGGTTTCCAGAATACCGCCAGATAGCTGACCAATGCCACGGAAATGGCGGCATTGGCGCTCCAGATAGAAATCCAGTAGCCCCATGCTACCAGGAATCCGGCGAAATCACCGAAGCCGGTTCTTGCGTAGGCGTATGGACCGCCGACATCGGGTTCCAACCGGCTCAACCGGCTGAATATCAATGCCAGAACAATCGCGCCGGCGGCGGTGAATAGCCAGCCGAAGATGCTGATCGGTCCGATAGAAGCCAATGTCGAGGGCAAGAGGAATACCCCTGATCCGATCATGTTGCCCACCACCAAGGCGGTGCACATCCATAACCCAAGAAACTGTTTCTTATCCTGTTGCCTTTGCTCCGCCGATTCCATGTTCCTCCTTCGGTTTTGTTTCCCGGTGTGTATGGCTGACTAGAATCCGTCCGCTTTGATTTCTTTCTCGATGACTGTGCCGTATTTTTTCACTGTGTCGCGGATTTCGGCCGCCTTGCCGATGAGGACAAATTGAAGGTTGTCTCTGGAGAAATATTTCGCGATGAGTTCTTTTGTTTTTTCCAGAGTGAGGCCTTCCACGTTTTTTTCGAAGTTGTCGATGAAGGATTCGTCGTAGCCGTAGAAGAACATGTCGGTTAAGAGATTCGCCAATCTCTGGGATGTTTCGTACTGCGGCGGGTATTGGCCTTTCATGTATTTTTTGGCTGAGAGAAGGGTCTCGCTATCGATGCCTTCGTTGTGAAGCCGGTCCAGGACGTTGAGGGCCAGATCGATGGCCTCTTCGGTTTTAGCGGTGCGGGTATAGCTGGAGACGATGAACGTACCGGCGTCCTTGTAGGTGTTGAACTGACTGCGGGCGCCGTAAGTGAGACCGGCTTTGACCCGCAACTCCTGAATCAACCACGAGGTGAACCGTCCCCCCAGAATGGTGTTGACGACCTGAACTCCAATGTAATCGGGATTGTTGTATAAAATACCGAAGTGTCCGATCAAGAACTGGGTTTCGGTGGCGTCATCCTTATTCACCAGCAAGAGGCGGTTCTCCTTATATTCGGGAAGAGCGGCTTTGGTGTCAACTACAACGGATTTTCCTTTGGGATTCCAACTCCTCAGCAATTTTTCGATTTTTTTCTTCATCATGGCCGCGTTGAAGTCTCCAACAATGGCGAGGACAGCGTCGGCGGGTTTGTAATTGTCGTTGTAGAAGGTTTTGATGTCTTCCAACTCGATGGTTTTGACACTGGATCGAGTGCCGGATACCGGATTTCCATAGGGGTGATCCCCAAAGAGGAATTTTCTGAAATACGTGCCGATCACCTGCCGGGGGATTTCCCTTGCTTGCTCCAATTCGGCGAGCATGCGGGATTTACGCTTGGCGAATTCCTCTTTATCGAATGACGGCTCGGTAAGGATGCTCTTCAGAATCGGGAAGACTTTATCGGTATCGTTTTTGGCGAACGATACGCCTACTTCCGCCACTTCGCTTCCGGCCGCCGAATAATAACCGGCTCCTATAAAATCGAGTTCTTCCTGGATCTGGTCTTTGGTGTAGGAATGGGTTCCAAAGAGCAACGCCTCTGCCGTTAGATTGGCCAGGCCCGATTTCGCCGCGTCCTTGACCGCTCCGGCGGGGAAGGCGGCGATCACCTGGATGAGGGGTACTTCGTGTTGTTCCATCAAATAAACAGTCATCCCGTTCTTCAACGGGAATTTACTGTACGGCGGCAATTTGAAACCGCTTGTTCCGCCGGCAACCAATGTCGCCGCCAGTAGGATAAAGATAGTGAGCAGTGTCGCGCGTTTCATGGTTATGCCTCCTCGCTGTTTTTCAAGATGCCCACGGTGCGGTTGGACTTCTTGAAATAGTGCGCCGCCACCCGTTTGATGTCATCGATGGTGACTGCTTTGTATTTATCCGGGGCGCTGAAGAGTTTTTCGTATCCACCGAAAAAGACTTCGTACTCGCCGATGGAATTGGCGCGGCGGTTGATGGTCTCTATATCGCGGTAAAACTCCATCAACTTGCGATTTTGCGCTTTTTGAAGTTCTTTTGCGCTTACGCCATCCTTGACAATGGTGTCGATCTCCGTGTAGATCGCTTGTTCCAGTTTGTTTTCATCGACGCCGCGACCGGCCACCGCATAGATATAGAGGAGGGTCGGATCGAAGCCTTTCTGGAAGAATGTGAACAGGTTCACCGCCAGTTGTTTTTCATCTATCAGGGCTTTATAGAGCCTCGACGAACGTCCCTCCGATAGAATGCCGTTCAAGAGGTCCAGAGCGTAATAATCTTCAGAATTTGCCTGGGGTACATGGTAGGCGATCATAAGGTTTGGAGTCGATACCGCCCGTTTGACTGCCAGGCGTTTCTCCCCCAATTGTTCCGGTTCCACGGTGTGGATCGGCCGTGGTTCCGGGCGCCGGGGGATCGGTCCGAAATATTTTTCCGCCAGGGATTTGACCTGGGGCACGCTGACAGCGCCGGCAATAATGGCAACTGCGTTGTTGGGGGCGTAATAGGTGTCGAAGTAGCGTTGCAGGTCCGTTTTTTTCCAATTGCGGATGTCGGATTCGTATCCGATGATAGGCCAGCGGTAGGGGTGAGCCATAAACGCCACGCCTTTCATTTGCTCTTCCAGGAAATTAACATGACTGTTTTCCAGGGTTGTGATCCGTTCAGACAGGACAACGCCCCGTTCGCTTTCCACCATTTTGTCGTCCAACGCCAGGTTACCGATACGGTCCGCTTCCAATTCGAACATCACTTCGATGGAATCCGCCGGAAACCAATCGGTGTAGACCGTCACGTTTTCGTTGGTGTACGCGTTGTTGGCTCCGCCGTTTGCCTCCATCACCCGGTCGAACATGCCGGGGCCGTATTGTTTGGCGCCGTTGAACATCATGTGTTCAAAAAAATGCGATAGGCCTGTAATACCCGGATATTCATTCCGGGAACCCACTTTGAAGAAAATGTAGAGATTCGCATTGGGGATCGAATGATCCTCGATGACTATGAATTTCATCCCGTTTTTCAGCGTGAAGGTCTGGATATCGTCCAGCTTTGTCTGCGGAAAAACCAGGGATGACATTATGATCATTAAAATCACTAGTTTTGTTATTCTCACCTCATCCTCCGTAGATGTCTTTTTTATGTCGTTTTTTTTGTATCGAGTCGTTATCGAGATCTTTTTTCCTGTACACCGCGGTTCCGGCAATCATGTCGTGAATTCCTTGACGGTGGGGGAGAAGGGTCATCAAGTACCCTAAGAATATCACCATGCCCATCACGTTTCCAAAATCCCCAAATACTGAAATTTTTGTGGTTTTTGCCAGCACCATCAGTAGAGACGCGCTGTTTTTAGCCAGATAGCGGTTGAAATAGATCCGGGTATCTGCGATCTCGCCTTTACCTGTCCCGATTTTAAGCCCCAGCAACATTTTGCCGGGGGACGCCCCCAGGAAG
>JAHELQ010000011.1 GCA_024644125.1 Candidatus Aminicenantota bacterium
TCAAGCGAAGGCTGCATCGCGTTATACATAAGTGACACGGCATGATGGATTTTTGGCAAAAGCAGGATAAACAGGCTGCAATTCCGTACAAGTCGTCCCGACCGGCTATCGCGATTCCTCTCTCCGATTATCGCCGGTCCTCCACTAAAAAACAAAAAACACGGCGTGGAATACCGAACACCAAGTGCCGATTTACAAAAACGGGAAACTGTGTTATTTTATGTAGAAAACCAAAGGTTATCATGGATATTTTCCTGGACAAACTTGAATTGCATGGCTTTAAATCCTTCCCCGAGAAGACCGTGATAAAAATGCATCAAGGCATCACAGTCATCGTCGGGCCCAACGGTTGCGGTAAGAGCAATATCGTCGATTCCATCTTCTGGGTGTTGGGCGAACAACGCATCAAAAACCTCCGTGGCGAAAACAACGAGGACCTGATATTCAACGGTACCGCGCAAAAAAAGCCGTTGGGAATGACCGAGGTCGGTGCATTTTTTGTGAAAAACAATGAGCAGATCTACATCGCACGCCGCTATTTCCGCAGTGGCGAGAGCAAATACATCCTGAACGAAAAATATTGCCGCCACAAAGACATTCAAAACGCTCTCTATGACATGCAACTGGGAGAAAAAAAGTACTTCATTTTCGAGCAGGGCAGCATCGACAAGTTAATCTCCTTAAAGCCTTCGGAGAAGCGAATTCTCATCGAAGAAGCGGCAGGTATCCTGCAATATCTGGAGCGGAAAAAAGAGACAGCCAACAAGTTGATCATCGCGGAGCAAAACCTCGAGAATTTGGAAATGCTGACGGCGGACAAAGAGAACCGTCTGAAGGAACTCAAAAACCAGGTCAACTATGTACGCCGCTACCGGCAACTGAAAAGCGAGCGCACCGAATTTTTAAAAGCCCTATTGAAAAAAAAATATCTATATCTCAAAGAGGAATTTGATTCCAAACAAGGCGAATTGGAAAAACTCATCAGCCACGAATCAATCAAATCCAAAGACATCACCGCCATCGAGAAAGAAATCCTCAGACTTGAAGAACAACGCTGGCGCACAGACCGCGAACTGAAGGAAAACCAGAAAGACATTTTTGATTTGAACAGAAGAATCCTCTCCAATAAAGGCGAGATCGACAAATCCAAACAGCGTCATGGTTTTTTGCTGCAAAAACAAGAAGAGCTCAAACGCTCCAACCACGCCAGCAACCGGGAATCTGGCGAATGTGATGTGCAAATCGCCGCGGAACAAGAGAAAATTCAAGACTTCGAAAAGCAACTCAAAAACGAAGCCGCTGAACACGAGCAGTTGGAATCCCGTCTGGATATCCTGAACAACGAATTGGACTCGTTTTCAGGCGATGAGTCGAATCTCAAATCCGGTATATCGCGCGTCCAGGCGGAATTGACGCGGGTCAACAACCAAACCAAGGACCTGGAGCGGAAAGTGATCCGCATCGAGAACGAAATTGCTTCGAAATCGAATTTCGTTTCGGAGTTGAAGCAACAGGTGAGCTCGGCGGATATCGAAAAAATCGAAAAAAAATACGAAGATGTCACTCGCCAGTACGAAGAACAAAAATTCGTCTATGAAGAGGTGGAACGCAGGCATCAACAAAACAGCCTGGCCCTCGACGAATTGAAGGATGAGATCAAGGACAACCAGAACGAGCAAAAAAACCTGGACAACCAGAAAAACAAATATTTGCAAATAAAGAAAAAACTGGTGGGAGACAGCGGCAGTAGCGAAAGTCTCGAACAATTCGGATACCTCCAGGACAATCTCGAAGCGGACAAACAATTTCATAAATCTCTGGAGAATTTTTACTTCGATGAAATGGATGCCATCATCCTTAAAAATAACGAAGACGCTGCCGCAGCACCGCAAAACAAATTCCTCCTGAGCCACAAATCCGCCGGCCAATTTCCCCAGGGGATCGAAAGGGAAGATGGTTTTATCGACTTCATCAAAAATGTCTTCAAGGTGAAACAAACTGAAATAAAGGACTTTCTGAAAGACGGAGTATTGGTCGAGGACCTGGCAAAAGGGATCCGGATTTTCGGAAAATTCGGCGTCAATGTGGTGACCAGGGACGGCCAGGTAATCACCAATTATGGAATTCTCATCAGAAACCGTGACAGGGGAATCCTGGACGTCATCGAAGAGATCAGGGAAATCGACAAAAAAAAGGAACGGTTGCAATCGGAGTTGTCGGATCTGAAAGAACAACTCTCCAGAGAAAGCGAAATCCTGGAGGAACTCACATTCGAGCTGGACGATCAACGCAGCGAATTGCAACACCTCGAAGAATCCTTCCGCCGCCTGCGCCACGAACTCGAAAGCATGAAAAAAAACCGTGACAACAACCTCAAGAGAGTCTCTCTGACCGAGACCGAAATCCAGATGTTGTCCGGCGAAAAAGATAAGTTCCAGAAGGAATTCGACAAGGCAGAAGAGCAAAAAGCCGGCCTGGAAGAGGAACTGAAATCTCTAAGCATGAAACGGGAAGCCTATCTCGAGGACGAAAAAAACATCAGGGACGGCATCAACCAGACTGAAAAAATCTACCTGCAAAAAGACAGCGCCATGCGCTTGTTGAAGGAAAAAATCGCCAATAGCCAGGCCAACGTAAAAACCCAGCAGCGCAACAAGGAAAAACTGGCCCGGCAGATTGAATTCAACGAAAAAGAAATCGAACGGTTAATTCTCGAATTCGCCTCGATACACGAAAAGATCTCGGGCGTCGAAGTGGACTCCAAAGGCCTGGATCTTGAAAAAAATGAACTCGAGAAAAAAATAAAGGATAAAGAGGGCGTATTCAACTCGTTGAATACCGAAATAAAAAACAAATCCGTAGCTCTGTCGGAGCTACGGCGGCTGCTCGAAGACATCAAGGAAAACAAGAACAAATACGAGATCGATCTCTCATCGGTAAAGAAAGACCTCTATACTCTCGAGGACCTCTCTTTCAGAGAGTTGAATACAGAGCTGGAAAATATCCAGGCATCGGAAGAATTTCTAGAAACCGACTCCGACGAGTTGGATGAGAAAGTCGAAGATTTTACCGACCGTCTCGATAAAATGAGAGACAGCAACCGGCTCAATTTTTCCGCCGAGTCCGAATACGAGATCTTGATGAAAGATTACGGTTTCATGATCAACCAACGGGAGGATATTCTCAAATCCATCGAAGACATGAACGCCGCAATCGAAAAGATCGACCAGGAATCGAAAGAGAGTTTTCTCAAAGCTTTTGATGAAATAAAAGGCAATTTTATCGAAAACTTCAAAATACTGTTCGAAGGGGGCGAGGCTGAGATCAGTATCTCAGACCCGGAAAACATTCTTGAGACAGGTCTCGAAATCAAGGCCCAACCGCCGGGAAAAAATCTTCAGAGTTTGACGTTACTCTCCGGCGGCGAAAAAACCCTCACATCACTGGCATTCTTGTTCGCTATGTTCCAGTACAAGCCGTCGCCGTTTTGCGTGTTCGATGAAGTGGATGCGTCGTTGGACGAAGCCAACATCCAGAGATTCTTGAAATTTTTGCAGCGATTGAAGGACAAGACGCAGTTCCTCATCATCACCCACAACTTCAAGACAATGGAAGAGGCCGATTATATCTACGGCATCAGCATGAACGAGCCGGGTTCGTCCACCATCTATTCAATGCGCATGACCGGCAAGGACCAATTGGAGCGGGTCCGAAACTAGTTCGATAAGCGGAGCGGAAGATGAAAGCGTTTAAAGGGTACATTCAAGTATACACCGGCGACGGCAAAGGCAAAACCACCGCCGCGCTCGGCCTGGCTTTACGGGCAGCGGGAAACGGAATGCGAATTTACATCGCCCAATTCATGAAAAAACATGAGTACAGTGAGATCAAGGCGTTGCGAAAATTCCTTCCGGAGCATGTCACCATCGAGCAATTCGGGCTTCCGGAGTTTCACACCAGCGGCCAAATGGTCACCGAAGAGGAACGGAAGGCGGCGCTCGAAGGCATCGAGGCTGTGAAGCGGGCAATCGCCGATGGCGGCTTCGATATCATCATCATGGACGAACTAAATGTCCTGCTCTACTTCAATATCATCGACATCTCCATCGTTATCGATATCATCGACTCAAAACCCCCAAACATCGAGCTCATCCTGACTGGCCGAAACGCACCGCAACAAATCATCGACCGCGCCCACCTGGTCACCGAGATGAAAGAGATCAAACATTACTACACCCAAAACGTCCCCGCCCGCCCCGGCATCGAAAAATAACCAATTAAGAAGCCCGACCTCTACTACGTCTTCTTCTACTTCTTCTTCTACGACTTCGCCGACGACAACTTCCAATACGACTTCAGCGCATGCGCCATCGAAGCAGCCATCCAGCGAACGAGGCTTCGTCGGGGATGCGGAATTGCTGTCGTTTTACCTGCGCATGGAGCCGCGGGCGAGAGAGAAAAAGATACCAACGGTGCAGAGGATGGCGAAGATAAGAAAGGCGAAGCGGGTGCTCTGGATGAAGAGGTCGTGATTGGTCGGGTTAATTTTTTGTCCGCCAAGAAACAGGGCGAACAGCATCATGGCGATTCCCATACTAAAGACCTGCCCCACCAATCGCATGGTACCGAGGGTGGCGGAGGCGACGCCGAGGAGTTTCTTCTCGACGGAGCTCATGACCGCATTGGTGTTCGGGGAGGAGAAGAGAGAGTAGCCCAGGCCTAAAAATAAAAGATTGGCGGTGATGACGGGGATGGAGGTGGTACTCCCAAGGAAAAAAAAGATGAAGAGCGAGATCGTCGTCATCCCCATGCCGGTGGATGCGACGATGCGCGGCTGGATTTTGTCGGACAATCTTCCCATCATAGGCGAGAAGAGCGCCATCATTACAGGCTGGGCCACAAGTATCACCCCTGTTTGCTGGGGGGTGAGACCTTTTATGTATTGCAAATAGAGGGATAATAAAAATGACACTCCAAACGTGGCGCTGTAATGAACGAGCGCCGCCATATTGCTGAACGTGAACACACGGTTCGCTTTGAATATCCGGATGTCCATCACCGGGAAATCGATGCTGGATTCGTAACGAACAAAGAGTGCGAACATCACCGCGGAGGCGATTGTCAGAAGAATTCCCATTGCCGAAGGAAGACGGGAGAAACCAATCATCAGCAACGTGAGGGAAATTCCATACAAAACAGAGCCCGCCGCATCGAAGGCTTCTCCCCTGGCGTCCGCCCACTCGCGGCGGATGTTTTTGAAGACCAGAATAAATGCCGCCAATCCCAGCGGGACTGTGAAGAGAAAGATACTGCGCCATCCCAACAAACCGGTCAGGAATCCTCCGGCAAAAGGTCCGAGGGAGAGTCCGATATATACGGAAGCAACCGTTATTCCCATAGCCCAACCCCGCTCTCCGATAGGAAAAACAGAGGTTACAATCGCGACCGCTGTGCTAAATATCATGGCGCTACCTACCGCTTGAATGATTCTAAATAGGATGAGCGCAGAAATCGACGGCGATAGGGCGCACAAGACAGAAGCGAAGGAAAAGATCAACAAGCCGATGAGAAAAACCCGTTTCCGACCCCAGATATCGGACAATTTACCTATGGGAAGCAAGAATACCGCTGCTGCCAACAAATAAGCGGTGGCCACCCATCCCAACACTACCGCCGCTGCGTTGAACTCTTTTCCAATGGCTGGCAACGCGACATTAATTGCGGAACCCATAAACGGAGTCAAAAAAGAACCGAGACACGCGACTGCCAATACAATTCGCTTTTCCAACCGGAGGTTCAATTCTTCATGATTTTCTTTTGCCATGTTCATTAACCACTATTTCGAAACTTATCTTTTTCTTCTGCTTCCGATCAAACTTCGAAGCGCCAGTGAGATTTCGGGATAGGTAAACTCGAAACCCTCTCGCAACAACCGCCGGGGCACCGCCCGCTGGCTGGCTAGCGCCACTTCATCCGCAAATTCCCGAAGAATACATCGCAGCAGCCACGCGGGGACCGCCAACCACGAGGGTTTACCCATGAGTTTTCCCACTGTTTCGGCAAATTCCCGGTTCCGAATAGGAAAAGGGGATGTTACATTGAAGATACCATCGAGATGATCCTTCCGCAATATAAACTCAACCGCCGGACCAAGATCTTTATAGTTTATCCACGACATGTACTGCCGGCCGTTTCCAAGACTTCCCCCCAGATTCTTTTGGAAGGGGCGAATCATCTTGGGGAGCGCGCCGCCATGGATCGCCCAAACCACTCCCAGACGGAGAATCACGATCCGGACTCCCGCCTCGATCAATGGATCGAGTGTCCGCTCCCAGGTTTCCACCACATCCGATAAAAAGCCGCTCCCTTTGGACGACTGTTCATCGAGCTCTTCATCGCCGCGGGAGCCATAATATCCGACGGCCGATGCCTGGACTACCACTGGCCTTTGTTTTTCCGGCAATTGCAAAACAGCCCGAGCCAGGGCTTCACTCACAGTTATCCGGCTTTGGAGAATGGCCATTTTTTTTTGCGCTGTCCAGAGACCGGTACCGATATTCTCTCCCGTCATATTGATGACTGTCCCTGCATTTTTGATATACTCGGCCAAGGAATCGGAAGATAGTCCATCCCAATATTCCAGCCTGATTCCTTTGTAACTTTCAGGATAAAGTGATTGCGGACTTCTGCACAAACCGGTTACCCGATATTTATTTAAAACAAAATGAGTCGCAATGGCTTCCCCCACAAATCCGCTAATCCCAATAACTAACACTTTTTTATTTTTCATCGTTCTCTTCCTAGCAGCAAGTATAGGGGCGCGTTCAAAAAAAATCAAGAGCGGGATCTCTAAAAAAGGATAATCTTCAATCGAAAAACGATCGCCATCTTGCTCATGACGCGCAGATTTGATATAGTAACCGCATAAATTGAAAATTGGGGATGTGGAATATGGATTGGCATACAGTATCGATCGCGTTCGGTTTGACATTGTTCGCAGGGCTATCGACGGGAATCGGCAGTGCTCTGGCCTTCTTCACCAAACGAACCAATACGAAGTTACTCTCGATCTCTTTGGGTTTCTCCGCTGGGGTGATGATTTATGTCTCGTTCGTAGAGATTTTTGCCAAAGCGAAAACCTCCCTGGTGAGAGAGGCGGAACATGGCTGACTGTCGCCTCATTTTTCGGGGGGATCTTTTTTATCGCGTTAGTGGACAGACTTATCCCTTCCTTCGAGAATCCTCACGAAATCAGGATGATTGAAGAAATGGATGCCGGCGATAAACCAAAGAACGGTAAAGATCTTTATAGAACGGGAATGTTCACCGCCCTGGCTATCGCCATCCACAATTTCCCCGAAGGATTGGCTACATTCACCAGCGCTATGACCGACATTTCCATCGGAATTCCCATTGCCGTGGCAGTTGCGATTCACAACATCCCGGAGGGAGTCGCGGTTTCCATACCAATTTTTTACGCCACTGGCAACCGCAAAAAAGCGTTTACCTATTCTTTTTTGTCCGGACTGGCGGAACCGTTGGGAGCTGTCATCGGCTACCTGATTCTCTTCTCGTTTTTCAACGATCTGGTCTTCGGAATTTTGTTTGCCGGAGTCGGCGGTATTATGGTGTTCATATCGTTGGATGAATTGCTGCCCGCGGCCCGGGAGTACGGAGAGCATCACCTCTCGATTTATGGTTTGATAGTGGGGATGATGGTTATGGCTGTGAGCCTTTTATTGTTCATTTAGCTGAAAAAAAAAGAATTTTAACTAAAGAAGCAATTTTATAGGTTGACAATTAGCAGTCTAATTTGGATAATGTTCTCTTACTCTCAAATAATAAGTTTCAAGAGGACCAAATGAATCAGATTGATATAGTTAATATTAAACGTGCCAGCGATTATATCCGTTATTTATCCCTGGAAAGTATAGAGAAAGCCAAGTCGGGGCATCCGGGTCTGCCCCTGGGATGCGCGAACCTTGGCGCAATTTTGTACCGATATATCTTGACCTTTTCCCCGAAAGATCCTCTATGGGCAAACCGCGACCGCTTCGTTTTGTCGGCGGGCCATGGCTCGGCGCTTCTTTATTCGTTGTTACATCTGACCGGATATAAAATTTCCCTGGATGATCTCGATCAATTCAGGCAAAAAGGCAGCCGGACGCCGGGACATCCGGAATTTGACAGAGAGTTGGGGATCGAGACCACCACAGGGCCTTTAGGTCAGGGTTTCGCCAATAGCGTCGGTATGGCCATCGAGGGGAAAATCCTGGCGGACCGTTTCAACGACGAAGAGTACAATCTCTTCGATTACACCATTTTCACCCTGATGGGCGATGGTTGTATGATGGAGGGGATCAGCTACGAAGCAGCCTCCTTAGCGGGACATCTTGGATTGGACAATATCGTCGCCATCTACGACTCCAATCACATTTCCATTGATGGGCACACAGACATCACATTTAACGATGATGTGGCAAAACGGTTCGAGGCCATGAATTGGGACGTCGCTTCCTGCGATATCATAGAGCTGGATTCTTTATACAATAAACTGAATTCTTTCAAACAAAAAAAAGGGCAACCCAAATTGTTAATTGTCAAAACAATTATCGGAGACGGTCTTGATAAGAAAAAAGACACCAGCGCTATCCACGGCTCTCCGGCGGGACCTGAAGAAATTGCGTATTTTATCCGGAATTCGGAAGTGAGATCTCTATTCGAGAATAAATATGGAGCAGATACGGTAGAAAATACTGAAGAGCTCGCTCTCAAAGTTTCAGAGCGGGCGAAAAATCGCGAGCCCATGCTCGAGTTTCCAGAGGCTTCAGACTTTATGATTCAACATATAGAGGAAAATCAAAAAAAATACAAAACCTGGACAGAACTTCTGAAAAAATACAAAGCCAGTCATCCGGCTAAGTATGATGAACTGGATTCAATATTAAATTTCACCCTACCGGAAGAACTCAAGAAGACATTGACAGAATTTAAGGAAGAAAAACCAGACGCCACCCGGAACATCGCAGGCAGAGTTCTAAATTTATGCGCAAAAAAAATTCCCCAGATAATTGGCGGCTGCGCAGATTTAGTAGGCTCCACCAAAGCGGGTGTCAATGGATCCACGTATTTGAACAAAAATGATTTTTCCGGCAGGAATATCGCCTTCGGAATCAGGGAACACGCGATGGGAGCGATTGGAAACGGGTTGGGGTTGAACGGTTCACTCATTCCTTTCACTTCGACATTTTTTACTTTTCTGGATTACATGAAGCCCGCAGTCAGACTGGCCGCCTTAATGAAACTCAACCATCTATTCATTTTTTCCCACGACTCCATTTACGTCGGCGAAGACGGTCCCACCCACCAGCCTATCGAACATTTAAACTCATTACGGTTGATTCCGGACCTACTGACATTCAGACCAGCCAACGACACCGAGACGGCATTCTCTTTTCTCTACTTCCTGGAAAAAATGAATGGTCCCGCCGCCATCATCACCTCCCGGCAGAATATGGCCGCCGCTGTCTTCAATCGTTCTTCGAACAATACATCGAAATACAAAGAATTCTGTAATGGCGCTTATATTTTTCATGAAACCAATAAAAAACTGAACCCGGATGTCATTCTCGCGGCTTCCGGATCCGAATTGGGGATCGCGGTGGAGGCCGCGTTCGAACTGGAAAAATCGAAACAACTTAATGTGCGGGTCGTCAGTATCCCGTGCCTGGAATTATTTTCCGCCGCCGGCCAGGACTACAAGGGAAAAATTATGGACAGCAAGCCGGCGCCGGTAGTGTTAATCGAGGCAGCCTCGCATCGGGCCGTGGATGTTTTTTACGACCCGAATCTCCTGGCAATCGACATTCAATCTTTCGGATTGTCGGCTCCAGGAAATGCCGTCGGCGAACATTTCGGTTTCACAGTGCGACAGGTTCTGCAAAAAATCGAAGATATTTTATAAATCAAACGATTAGATCTGATTTTGTTCTTCATCGTCAGCAAGAGGAATCCAGTGCAGACAATAAGTAAAAGTCTCGCTGAGTCTCGCCTTCAGGGCTCTCTCGTTAATGACTTTTTTACCGCAGGCGCGATGGTTCTGATCAAAATGGAGACATTGATAGCAAAGTGTTTGAAAATGGGGATTTTCCTGGATAATCTTCCGGAACCGCTCCTCGTTCATTTTTTCAACAAACGCCTGGTCCTCTTCGATCTTTTTGTCCGATTTCGGCTTCGCGTAGAGAAAGACACCGTAGCCGATGACTCCGATAATGGATAGTGTTCCGACTATTTTTACGATCCATAAATTAAAAAATCCCGGGGACGCGAACATACTGGAAAGAAAATCCATCAACACCAATCCGCCGATCGCCGGGATGACAATGATCTTCCACCAGAATTTCGGATCGCTGAACACTCCTCTGGTAAAATAATTCATGATCAGTACCTCCCGTATCCAGCGTTGTGAAGATCGGCTACCGATGTAAACGGATGGGGAGGATTCAAGTATCCGGCCAGAAATTTGTAAACCTTGAAGCGAATTTTTTTCGCCATCCATGTGTCCAGTCGATCAAAACTGTGACCGCCCGGCGCGTCTTTGAAAATTTCGTACTCAAATTTTTTACCGGCTGCTTTGAGTGATTTGATCAAATGCTCCACCTCCAGCACATTGACATCTTCGTCATTGGTGTTGGTGTGAATCAACAGGGGAGTTTGTAATTTTTCCGCGTTCCACGCGGGAGATCTGCGCCGGTATTCATTGACATCCTCATGCGCGGCTTTGCCAATATGATACGGAGCCGAATAGAGAGCGCGGTAGCTGTCGGTCATGTACCCCATCCGGGCAACGAGATCGCTGACCGGAACCCCGGCGTAGGCGACCTTGTAATGGTCCGGATGGTTGAAAATATTCATGAGGCTGATCAATCCGCCATGGCTCCAGCCCATGATTCCCACTTTCGCCGGATCGAGAAAGTCGTAATTTTCCAGCATGTACTGCAAGGCGGCATCCACATCTTCCACTTCCAAACCGCCGTAATCGATCTCTTCATACAAATCCCTACCGTATCCAGTGCTTCCCCTGTATTCGGGCGCGATGACAGCGTATCCCTGGCTCACCAATTCACGGACGATATGGGAGTAATACGTGCTGAAATTACTGTGAACTCCGCCATGGGGGAAAATCATCAACGGGTACTTTTGTTTTGAGCTGATCTTTTTGGGAATAAATACATAGGAATAAAACTTGATGGGATTTTTGGCTCCTTTGGCAGTTGGATTGGGAATGTTGGCGGGAGGCGGGCCGACATGGCGAACTTTGTCCACGAACGCGATATCGCCGACTTTGTGGAACCAGAGAACATCGTCGATGGCTTTCTCAAGAACATCCAATCGATGATTGAGATCCGCGAATTTTTCTTCGTCCTGACCGGCGGCCCCCATTGGAAAACCTGCCGACACTATGCAAACCAGGGCGAAGAGCGAAATCATCGCCGGTTTTTTCATTGTATTTAAAAATTTCATCCTGTTCTCCTTCATTTATTTCAACTCAATATATTTTACCTGTTTCGGAAAAAATGTAAAAGGGGAAAAAATATTAGGCTTCATTTAAACGAAAACTCTTGCGACTCATTGACAGAATATTCAAATTAACTATAAAATGGAATTGCAAAATGGTGAAAGGAGTTATGATGAAAAAAGAAGAGACATATAAATGGGCGGGAAAACAAGTGAGAGCCCAGGTTAAACGGCACGGAGACGTTGTCGCCACTCTGGCGAACACCGCTGCTATTCTAAAAAGCCGCTTCCCAAATTACTTTTGGGTAGGATTTTATTTTCTCAAAGATGAGCATCTGATTCTCGGACCGTTCCAGGGTCCCCCCGCTTGTATGAAGTTGACTCTGGAAAAGGGTGTGTGCGCCGCGGCCACCAACTCGGGAAAAACAGTTCTTGTACCCAATGTTCATGAATTCCCCGGGCACGTCGCATGCGATTCCAGATCCAATTCAGAAATTGTCGTTCCATTGTTCGATGTAAACATGCGTGTGAGGGCGGTACTGGATGTGGATAGCGAATTGTTGGAAGATTTTGATGCCGCAGATGCCGTTGGGCTGGAAGCGATATCTCTTTTATTACAGGAAATCTGGGAAAAGAAGGAGAAATAGATGATTCGTACGGAAGAAAATTTCGATATAATCGATCTCGAAGGGATCACGGAAAATGTTTTTAAGATGATCGATAAAGACTGGATGTTGGTTACCGCGGGAAATATGCAATCACTCAATACCATGACCGCGTCGTGGGGAGGCCTGGGTATCCTCTGGCACAAACGGGTGGCAATCATTTTTGTCCGGCCCACCAGGTTTACTTACCAATTTATGGAAGAGGAGGATATTTTTTCCTTGAGTTTCTTCGGCGGCAATTACCGCGAAGCGTTGAATCTTTGCGGCACCCAATCCGGAAGAGATATCAATAAAGTCGAGAAAGCAGGGCTAACTCCGGCTATCCGGGAAAGCGGCGGCATCTTTTTCCAGGAATCAAGCCTCGTATTCATTTGTAAAAAACTCTATTTCGATGATTTGAAGCCGGACCATTTTCTCGATCCTACTATTGAAGACAATTATCCAAAAAAAGATTATCACCGGATGTATATTGGAGAAATTATCGAAGCATTAAGAAAATAAGCGAATGGGCAGCGAATCATCGCTGCCCGATTTTTTTTAAACCTACTTTTGTGTTTGAGCAGAATAAACGATTTTGCCGTTGACAATGGTCATAAAAACCGGCATCGAGAGGATCTCCTTCTTCCGTGTTTCAGCCATAGCCGGCAGATCCCCATCGAACACAGTAAAATCCGCCAATTTTCCTTTTTCGATCGAGCCGAGATTCTGCTCGGTGAAGGAGGCGTAGGCTGAGCCAAGAGTAAAATACGTAACCGCATCGTAAATCGAGATTTGTTCCTCCGGGAACCATCCCTGCTCCGGTGTGCCATTTTGAATGTTTTTTCGTTCCACCGCGGAATACAAACCACGCCGGGGATCTAACGGTTCTACCGGCCAGTCGGATCCAAACGCCAGCATGATTCCTTTTTTAGTGAAAGAATTCCAGCGGTATCCCTGCCGGGCGCGATCCGAACCTATCCGGTCTTCCACCACCAACAAGTCGGTGGTGCAGTGGGTGGGTTGCATCGATGGCATCATCTCAAGATCTTTGTAGCGAGGCAGATCTACATCGCGGACAAACTGGGAGTGTTCGATGCGATGGCGCAAACCTTTTTTGCCGTATTTTTGCTGCGCTTTTTCCACCGCGTTGAGCACCAGGTGAACTCCCCGGTTTCCGATGGCGTGAACACCTACTTGCCAGTTATTTTGATGCGCTTTTGCGATCAAGGCATCCAATTCTTCCACCGGATGAATTAGCAATCCTTTCGAGTCAGGGCGGTGATTGAAGGGCTCGAACATGGCTGCGGTGGCAGAACCGATGGTGCCGTCGCAGAATATCTTAAGAAAGCTGACTTTAACCATGTTGTCTCCCTGGTTCATAACGATTCCTTTATCCAGATATTCCTGGATGCCCTCGATGGGGAGCCAAACATTGAAGCGCAACGTGAGCTTTCCCTCAGATTTCAATCGATTCAAGCGGTCAATCAAATCAAGGGTTCCGGATGTGGTGACACTGGTGAGTCCCAGCCGGTTGGCATATTTGATTCCTTCCTCGAGAATGTTGCCTCCCGCGGCGCCGGGTACATTCATTTTGGGGCCGGCGATGTTTTTTACCAATTCCTCGGCGGTTTCTTTAAGAATTCCTGTCGGAGTTCCGTCTTCAAAGCGTTGAATCTCTCCGCCCTGGGGATCGGGGGTATCTTTGCTGATCCCCGCCATCTTCAATGCCACTGAATTGAGCCACACCGAATGCCCATCCACCCGGGTAACAATCACCGGATTCCCGGGCGCCACTTTATCCAATTGGAAGCGATCGGGCCATTTTTTATCTTTAAAATAGGCGTGATTGAAATGGTAAGCGTAAATGATAGCTCCTTTTGGGGATATCCGGACCGCTTCTTCGATTTTAGCGAGGATTTGTTCTAGATTCATGAAGCGAACGCTCAAATTCTGAGTTACAGCCTTCGCCCCCGATTCAAAATGCACATGAGCGTCATGAAGTCCGGGCAATATTGTTTTGCCGTTCATATCAAGCACTTCGGTATCCGGACCCTTTAGAGTCATAAGATCCTCTGTGGTTCCGGTGGAGAGAATCCGTCCATCCTTAACAGCGACGGCATCGCATGGGGATACACTGGAGTTTGACGTAATGACCACAGCGTTGGTAAGAAGAAGATCAGCCAGGATTTTTTCATCTATTTTTCCTGAAGCGGAATCTCCTCCGGTGCATCCGGCCACTATTATCGTAGTTACAATAAACGTGAAGATCAAGTAGTTTTTCATTCGCGAGCAACCTCTCATCGATTTGATTTTTGTTCCGGACCGATGGTCACTTCCACCTGATGTGAAGGATCTAGTATCTCTTCGATAAAGTCATCCATTTCCTCCAGAGTGACCGAATCGATCTCGGCATCTATATGAAATAAAAAATCATGCCCCAGGCCATACTCTTCGAAAAGAGCTGCAAATAATGAACGGCTATGTTTGGTTTCCGCATGCCTCAAGATTTCCGACTTCGAATACTCCTTCGTTACGGCAAACTCTTCCGGAGAGAGTCCGGCCTCTCTTAACGCAGATAGTATGTTACTCAACTCCATCTGGACTTGATTTTTTGTCTCCGAAGCGGTTTTCGCGTATAACATTAAAATGCCTGCGTCCTTTAAACGAATGAGTTCCGTCTCTGCAATATACGCTAGATTTTTATCTTCTCTCAAAAGCCACATTCTAGAACCAGCTCCTTTACCTACCAGAACTTCCAGCATCATAGCGAGACAATATTGTTTTTTTGAAGAAACCCTAGGTACGGGAAAGCCATACGCCACGAGAACCTCATCCGCTCGCCCCGTAATATTGATCTCTTTCATCTTTGGATCGACAACTTCTACCGTAACCGGCGCAGCCGGCTTCCCTATGGTGAAGTTTTTAAAATACCGCTCGAAAAGTTTTCGGATCGTTTTTTCATCCAGATCGGTGGCGATGGAGAAAGTTATATTTTCAAGATTAAAATATGCTTCCAGAAAATTCAAGATGTCCTTCCTCTTAATTTTTTTTAAACTCTCTTTTGTTCCATACACAGAACCTGCATAACCCGGCGTTTTGAAAAAAGCATTCAAAAAAGTTAACTTCATCGTGAGCAACGGATCATCCACTATACTTTCGAGAGCGAATTCCATTTGCTGTTTGATTTCTGATATCCTGATGCTGGAGATTAGAGGTTTGGATAAAACCTCCGAAATTAATTCGAGTGTTTGTTCAAAATTTTTCGATAGGGATTTAACTGTAATTACTGAAACATCACCATCCACTTGCATTGAAAAAGTGGAACCTAAATTCATAAGGGTATTTATTTTAGTACGGTCCGGAAGCCCGATTGCCAACCAGGTGGAAACATACGATATTCCTTCCAATCCAGGCGGTCCCATTTTTTGTCCCGCGCCGATAAACAGTTGAAGCACTGTGAGCTTCGAAACCGGTTCATATTGATAAATAATCCGAGACTTCCCATTGATTTCAAGTTTTTTCGACGATTCTAGGGCATTTAATGAAGCCGTTTTTACCGTTAAAAAAAGGAAAATAAGCGCAAAAAAAATCACATAAGAAAGATGATGGCATCGGTTCATCTCAGGATTCCTCTTTAGGTAGGATTGTAATCAACACATGTTTTTTCCCACTCAAATATTCGGCGGCCGCCTGCCGCAGTTGTCCTGATTCTACTTTTTCGAGACGGTCTTCCCGGTGGCTTTCTTTTGTGAGATTCCGATTCAGGAGAAAGTAACGGGCAAATGACGCCGCGTGATTCAGCCCCCGTTCTAGATATTCTTCCGTACCAACCTGCATTTGGTTTTTTGCGGTGGTAAGAAAATCAAACACAAACATCCGTTCTCCCGGAGGATAATCTTCAGGAGTGAATCGGAACTGGGGAACCTCTTTAAAAAATTTGAGTAACTTCAGACGGGCGGCGTTAATATTTTTCTTTTCCAAAACCAGATGCACCACTACCGCGCCGGCTTGCATCATGGGAATATATTGCATCGATATCTTCTCGGCTAATCGCTGCCGGCCTCCTTTCAGCAACCCTGACAACAGAGGATTCACTCCTTCACCCAGAATTTCGGTAAGAACATGCATTGGCAAATAGTCGGGGTGTTTGTAGCGAGGCGCTAGAAAAGCCATTATCAGATGAACCTTCTTTGTATCCATAAAATGCTGTATTTCTGTGGTTTTTTTTAATTCAGCCGGAGAAGAGAGGATTCTCTTCTCGATATCCCTGGATGCGAGACTTGAAAATTCATTATTTATTATTTTTTCCGCTTCAGGAATCTCTACGTTTCCTACAATCGCCAGCGCGCAATTACCCGGAAGGAAATGTTTTTTATAAAACGACATAATGTCGCCGGCGCTGCTTGTTTTGATAAATTCTATATTTCCAAATACAGGAAGACTATATGCGTGTCCCACAAAAAGATTTTGTAAAGCCCGGGATCGGCCCCATCGAAACGGGTCATCTTCGATCTGTTGGATTTCTCTCTCTATCACTTTTTTTTCTTTTTCTAAACCATCAGAGGCGACATCGAATTCAAATATCATTTCTTTTAAAATTGAAAGTCCAAATTCCAGGTTTGCCGCGGGGAGTGATATCTCGAACATGGCCAGGTCACGGTCAGTATGGCCATTAAAATACCCACCGTGAGCACGGATTTCTTTGCTAAAATTCCTGCCACGGAACAGAAGGAGATGCTCCAATAGATGTAGAATACCGCTATTATCAGCCGATTCGCACTTCGTACCCACATCGACCGCAAGTACAATATTCACCAATGGTAGACTGTCTTTTTTAACGATCACTACTTTGAGTTGGTTCTCCAGATCAAAATATCTGAAATCCTGATTTACAGCTTCCGACGGATATAGGTTTGAAAAAAGGATTAATAAAAAAACTGAGAAATAAAATACATATCTACAGGTTCCCATCGATTTTATTGTAATGAAACAAGAACTTTCTGTCAAATTAATGATTCAATTATACGTCATATTATAGGAATTTTTTTTTATGAAGGACCGGGTTTTACAAGAAAACCCGGTCCCGGAATATTAATCCACTGGCTTTTCGGCGGATTCATCACTCCTGACTTTATCAAGAGAGACGAGCCGGTCTTCGCTGCGGAGATTGATAATTTTCACTCCCTGGGTAGCTCTACCCTGGGCGCGAATTTTGGTCGAATATTGTTTATTCAAGATTCCTTTCTCAGAGGAGAGGATGATATCGTCGGTATCCGAAAGAGTTACGAGACCGATTACTTTTCCAATTCGAGGAGTGATTTTGATGTTGATCAAACCTTTACCGCCTCTTGTTTGATGACGGTACAAAGAAAGGTCGGATTTTTTCCCAAAGCCATTTTCCGTCACGGTTAAGATGTAGTTATCGTTAGGCCCGATAATATCCGCTCCTACGAGAAAATCATCGTCATCGATACGGATACCGATCACACCTCGGGCGTTTCTACCCATTTCCCGCACGTCATTTTCATTAAATTTTAGAGCCTTACCCTGGTGGGTCCCCAATATAATTTCACTGTTGCCATTGGTGATCTGCGCCTCGAACAAAGAATCGTCATCCGGAACATCTGCGGCGATAATACCTGTTACCCTGGGTTTCGCAAAAGAATCAAGGGAAGTCTTCTTGACATACCCTTTACGGGAAAACAGCATAACATAACGATCCGGCGAAAACTCCTTCACATTGATAACCGAGCAAACTTTTTCGTCGCCATTGATTCCGATTAAACGGTTTATCGGTTTTCCCCGGCCTGTAGTATCACCTTCCGGTATATCATAAACCTTGATCCAGAACATCTTCCCTTTTTCGGTAAAGGTCAATATATAATCGTGGGCAGAGGCAACAAAAACTCTGGAAATAACATCCTCTTCTTTCAATCCGAAACCTCTTTTCCCCATTGTACCGCGATTTTGATTTTTATAGGAGCTGAGGGTGGTTCGTTTGATATAGCCTTTTTTAGTGTAAAGAATCACGAAATCTTCATCTTTAATAAGATCTTCGATATTGATATCCGAAAGCTCTTGCTCGATGATGGTAGTGCGGCGCGAATCCTGATATTGATCTCTAACTGTTTCCAATTCTTTTTTTATGACATTCAGGAGTAACCGCTCGCTGGACAATAATTCCTTAAGATAATTAATCAATTTAAGAAGCTCCACATATTCGGCTTCCAACTTATCTATTTCAAGACCGGTTAACCGGTATAATTGCATATCAAGGATAGCGTCGGTCTGAACAGAGGTTAGGGGCAATGCAGACATCAGGTTATTCTTGGCTAAGTCGCGGTTTTTCGAACTGCGAATGATTTTGATTACCAGGTCGAGTTTATCAAGAGCGATCTTTAAACCTTCGATAATATGAGCCCTGCGTTCAGCCTTGTCCAATTCAAAGAGCGATCTCCGGCGGACGATCTCCTTTCGGTGGCCAAGGAAAAAATTGAAGTATTCCCGGAGGTTGAATTGTTTCGGTTGGTTGTTGACAATAGCCAGTAGGTTGATTGAAAAGGTGGTTTGTAACTGGGTATATTTGTACAGGGAATTTAGAATCACTTCCGGAATCTCATCCCGTTTCACTTCGATAGCAATTCGCATTCCTTCCCGGTCAGATTCATCTCTCAAATCATGAATTCCAATAATTCTTTTTGATTTTACCAATCCTGCAATGTTTTCAAGAATTCTCGCTTTGTTTGTCTGGTAAGGAATTTCAGTGACAACAATTTTTTGCCTGCCTTTTTGATCTGTTTCAATAACAGCTTTCGCCCTAACAATAATCGTTCCTCTACCCGTTTCATAAGCGCTGAGCAAAGATTGCCTGCCAAAAATAAACCCGCCCGTAGGGAAGTCTGGACCACGTACGATTTCCATTAAATCAGCGATAGAAGAATCCCTGTTATCCATATAATAAATGAACGCATCGATAAGTTCCTTAATATTATGCGGTGGGATCGAAGTGGCCATGCCGACGGCGATACCCGAGCTGCCGTTCAATAGTAACATCGGCAACAAGGCTGGGAATATCGCCGGCTCACTCAAAGATCCGTCATAGTTAGGAATAAAATCAACAGTGTTCTTATCGATATCGCTCAATAATTCATTGGCAATTTTCTGAAGGCGAATTTCCGTATAACGCATTGCAGCCGGAGGATCACCATCTATAGAACCGAAATTTCCCTGCCCATCCACAAGGGGATAGCGCAGAGAAAATTCCTGTGCCATCCTCACTAAAGTATCATAAACAGCGGAATCGCCATGGGGATGATACTTACCGATTACATCACCGACAATCCTCGCGGATTTTTTATAAGCCTGGGTGTAATGGGTACCAGTCTGATGTAATGAAAAGAGCGCGCGCCGATGGACTGGTTTTAAACCATCCCGGATATCCGGGATCGCCCTCCCGATAATGACACTCATAGAGTAGTCAAGATAGGAGGTATGCATCTCGCTTTCGATGGTTACTTGCTCGATTTGTTCCTTAATTTCAGTGTCTTTATCCATAATGTTTCGACCTTATCTTCATATTATCTGGTTAAATATCGAGGTTTTTAACATTTAACGCATTATTGATTATAAATTCTTTCCGTTTATTGGAATCATTCCCCATCAGGGTATCGAATAGATTTTCGCTCTCGAGATAATCATTGATATTGACCTGCAACAATGTTCTATTATCTGGATCCATCGTCGTTTCCCAAAGTTGGCCGGGGTTCATTTCACCAAGACCTTTGTAACGCTGGATTGTCATGCCTTTCTTAATACGTTCCAGTAGAAATGCAGTGAGCTCCGACTGAAATTCGATTTTTGTTGATTCCCCACCGTTTTTTATAAAATAGGGGGGAGCGGGGAATTCCTTGAGTTTTTCGTAAACTTCATTGACTTCCGCGAATTCAGGACCGGTTAAATACCCCCAATTTATGGTTTTTTTCAAGTTTACTCCGCTAAATTCATACTCCAGGTCAAGGGTAAAGGTTGAATATTCTTCGTCAAAATTTATAGTGCACGAAGTACAGAATTCTTTTTCCCGGATTTTTTCCGCGATTTCTTCTGCCCTCTCTTTCGTTTTAAAGGATTCCTCGTCTCTAATCAATTCCACTAGCGTTAATGTTAGTTCGCGGGGAATTCCTCTTTTTTCCAGGTTCTCCACCATTCTGTTTTTGCGATTGACCAATTTCACAAATTTGACCAAATCCAACCCGTTAAGCTCTTCTTTATTCTGATAAAATATTGAAATATCAGACCCAATACGCTTAAGAAGATAGCTCTCCAGTTCTTTCTCGTTCTTTAAATAAATTCTGGACTTCCCTTTTTTTAACAGGAAAAGCGGGGGTTGGGCTAGATAAAGATATCCACGCTCAATTAAAGGCCTCATGTGACGGAAGAAAAAAGTCATCAATAGAGTACGAATATGGGAGCCATCAACATCCGCGTCAGTCATGATTATTATCTTATGATAGCGTAGTTTATCCGGATCAAAATTCTCTTTACCGATACCCACTCCAAGCGCTGTAATAATGGTTTTTATCTCGGCATTCTCCAACATTTTAGAGGTGCTCGCTTTTTCCACATTCAAGATTTTTCCCTTCAAAGGAAGAATAGCCTGGAACCGGCGATCGCGACCTTGTTTCGCGGAACCTCCCGCCGAATCACCCTCGACCACATAAATTTCACTTTCAGCGGGATCTTTTGATTGGCAATCCGCCAATTTTCCAGGAAGTGAAGTACTCTCGAGTAGGTTTGATTTCCGAATGAGATCTTTCGCTTTACGTGAGGCCTCGCGTGCTTTAGCCGCAATTAGAGCTTTATTGATAATAGCTTTCGCAACAGCTATGTTCTCTTCAAAATATTCCTGTAGCTTTTCGTTCACGAAGGATTCAACAATACCTTTCACATCAGAGTTTCCAAGTTTAGCTTTCGTTTGACCTTCGAATTGAGGCTCGCGAATCCTAACGGAAATCACCGAAATAAGACCTTCACGGACATCTTCGCCGGAAAAACCGTTTTCTTTTAAATCCTTTCTTAAATTGTTTAACTGAGCAAAATTATTGATCGTTCTAGTTAGGGCCCCTTTAAAACCGGTTAAATGAGTTCCACCTTCAATAGTATTGATATTATTAACGAACGAGAGCATTGTCTCGCTATAACTATCGGTATATTGAAAGGCAATCTCGATTTCCACATCTTCTTTTTTCGATTCAAGGTAGATTGGTTTTTTATGAATCCTTTCCTTCGTACCGCAGAGGTAACTGACATATTCCACAATACCTCCTTTATAAAGGAAGGTTTCAGCTTTATCTTCCCGCTCATCGGTTAACGTTATAGTGATTCCCTGATTCAAAAAAGCGAGTTCTTTTAATCGTTTCGCCAAAATATTATATTCATAAACTAATGTTTCAAAAATCTCATCATCCGGCCAAAACGTCACCTTTGTCCCATTTTTTTTTGTTTTTCCCATTTTCTTGAATTCAGTTGCGGGATTTCCGAATTCATATTTCTGGAAATAGACGGCGCCATCTTTCTTTATTTCCAACTCCAATTTTGACGATAGGGCGTTCACCACAGATACGCCAACACCATGAAGTCCTCCGGACACTTTATAACTATTACGATCAAACTTTCCGCCGGCATGCAGTGTGGTCATAACAACTTCGGCTGCCGGTTTTCCTTCATCGGGGTGAAGATCGACCGGGATTCCCCTTCCATTGTCGGTAACGGAGATGGAATTATCAAAATGGATGACGACATCGATTTGATCGCAATACCCTCCCATCGCCTCATCAATGGAATTGTCCACCACTTCGTAAACAAGGTGATGAAGTCCCATAGATCCGGTGCTGCCGATATACATAGCGGGTCTGACTCGAACCGCCTCAAGACCTTCAAGAACCTTGATGCTGTCAGCATTATATGTTGAATGATTTAAATTTACTTCATTATCACCCACGTTTTAGTTCTCCTTAGATAATTCAATCACGTAATCAAATTGATTATTTTTATTAACTGAAGTAGCAATTACTTGCATCTCCGGATAGTGCTCAAGTAGATAATTTATATTTTCAGTATCTATTGCAGTATCATAATCATCAACAAGAAAAATTGGATACTGGTTCTTTTCTTTTTTGTACATTTCAATGAAGCTAATATATACTTTTAGCAAATTTATTTTTTTCTCACCTGAGGAATTAAATTTCAGGTTTTCCCCAGTTAGATGAAGTTCAAATTGATCTAGATGTGGTCCTTTTAGTGAACGTCGCGCTGAAATTTCAAATTCCCGGATCCGTTCCAGTTCATTATAATAGAAGCCACTGGATACATCACATCCAGAACCAATTGAAGGTGAATAGTGAATCTGGAGGGATGAATCGAAATCCGAAGAAATCTCGCTATTCAATTTATTTATAAAATTCATCCTATTAATCATAATTTTTACACCAATATCACTTAGTACTTTGTTCCAGCCGGTTAACCCTGAAACATTTTTTCCCTTTTTTAAAAGATGGTTTTTTTGTTTTAACGCCTTATTATAACTCAAAATATAGTGTATGTAAAGCGAGTTTAAACCAAATATAAAGCGGTCTACGAGCCGGCGAGTATACGGTTTGTTCTCTATATACATATTGTAATTCGAAGAAGAAAAGAAAACTGGATGGAAAATATCATTCGCTTCTACAATAGTGATTTGTTTATCATCGCTATATAGTTTAAAACGATTATTACAAAAATAACAAAGAAGTTTATTTTCAACGAGGGGCCCTCGCACGTATATTTGTATCCTGAATTGGTTGCACTCACGATTTAATACTTCCGACCGTTTCACATTTAAAAAAGACTTTCCAAATCCTAAAAAATAAATGGCCTCCAGCACAGAGCTTTTTCCCACTCCATTAAGCCCGTAAATCAAGTTTTTACCTGGAGAAAATTTGATATTCGTATCTATTAAATTGCGGAAGCCATTAATCTTAATCTTCTCTACTATCAATCCGTATACAAATTAAATATTTAAGGGCATTACCACATAAATATAATCAAGTTCTTCATCCTGGATCGGCTTAAAAATAAAAGAGCTATCGTTATCATTCATGCCGATTTCGATCTGTTCACTTTCTATATGAGTTAAAAAGTCAACAATAAAATTTCCGTTGAACGCTACACTAAAATTTTCTCCTACATATTCAATTTCCATTTCATCATGAGCTTCACCTTTCTCTGGAGTGGTTCGTTCAAGTATTAATTTACCATCGGTAAATTTAAAATACACTCCGTTATTCCTGGTTTTAAAAACAAGAACTCGGCGCAGAGTAGTTAATAGGTCACTTGTATTAACAATAGCCTTGTACTTGGTGGATTCAGGAATAACAGCCTTGTAGTTAGGGAATTTTTGATCGATCACTCGGGAGGAAAGCACTCTGTTGTTAAACTTAAAAAACAAATTATTCTTATCGAAGGTGAATTCTACCTCGCCTTCGTCTCCAATTTTGTTCAACTCCATCAAAGTCTTCCGGGAAATAATAAATTCATGCGAGGAATCAAGCGATAGTTTCTTTTCATATTTCGAAAACGAAAGACGGTGACCGTCAGTGGCGGCCATTTCAAAACCGCCGTCGCCAATACTCAGAAGAGCTCCCCCAAGATTGAATTTCATTTCAGGGGAGATAATGTAGTAATTCCTGTTAATCATTGTGGCTAACGGCTTTAATAAAAGTGTTACGGAAGATGAAAAATCAGCTTCAGGAAGTTGTGGATAGTTTGACGCCTGTAATCCTAATAATTTATATTTACTAGTTTTCTTTTCGTTGGAGATAACAATCTGAAGATCGTTTTTTTCCGAGATTTCCACAATTCCTTCCGGCATTCTGGAAATTAGATCATAAAAATCTTTGCCGTTCACAGTGAATGATCCGGGCTCCTCGACATCCACTTTAATAGTGGAAGAAAGACCAATTTCAAGGTCTGTGGCCACCAACTCAAGGAGACCGTTTTCCACAGCGGTCAGCTTGATATTCTGAAGAATATCCATCAACGTCTTCTTCTCAAAAATGCCCTGAAATAGCTTTAATTCGTTGGAAAACGAAGACTTTTCCACAAAAATTTTCATATTGACCATCCTATATATATTATTAGTTATTTATAATATTATCATAATATTAGGAGAAAAAAAAGAAAGCCGTGTTAAAAAGTGGAAAAATTGCTATATCGTCAACCAACAATATTCTTCCGGATGGATTGTGATGTGGAAATCTTAAGAACTTTGTGGAAATCTCTATTCATCGAAAAAATTAATAAAAGAATCCACTTCTCTGGAAAACTCCTGGTCTTCCGCCATTTCTTGTTCGACTTTTTTAATAGAATGGAGAACAGTCGTATGATGTTTTCCGCCGAATTTGGTTCCTATATCGGTTAAGGAGTTTTTAGTCACTTTTTTGCAGATAAACATCGCTATTTGTCTTGGGCGGGCAATTTTTGGTGAATTGTTTTTTGATTTTAATTCTTCTTTGTTTATGTTGAATTTTTTCGCTATAAATTCTTGAATACCCTCTATTGTCACAGTTTTTTTACGTAGTGAAATATATGGTTTTAAAGCCTCTTTCGCAAATGCTAGAGTGATTCTGCTTTCTGAAGTATCGGAATATTTGAGGTTTGCATAGCCGATTAGACGATTTAGAGCTCCCTCAAGCTGCCTTATATTTTCTTTAATCGATGATGCCAGAAAATAAAGTACTTCGTCAGGAATTTCGAAATCGTTTTTAAATAGATTTTTTCGCTCATGGAGCTTCTTTTTTAAAATTGCTAATCGTCCTTCAAGGTCATAAGGGAGAATATCTACAATT
>JAHELQ010000331.1 GCA_024644125.1 Candidatus Aminicenantota bacterium
CCGGCCGCCATCACGCCCCAGATGGAGACGATGACAATCACGATGAAGGCGATGATTCCCTGCTGGAAATCCGCCATGACGACGCCCCAGTAGCCGGCGCTCAAAACGTACACCGCGCAAATGGCGGAAAATACCACCATTCCTATCCATAACGGCCAGCCAAAGGCGAAATTACACACCTTGCCCATGGCGATGCCCACCCAGCCAAGGATGAACATGTTGAGAAACACCTGCCAGCCGGCGACCCAGCCTCGAAGCAACTCGCCGGCCATGCCGCCGAACCGCAGCGACTGCCATTCGGCCTGGGTATAGGCCAACGAACGGCGGAAAATTTTGGTTGACACAAACGCGCTGATGGCGCACCAGGCGGCGTAAAAAGTATACCAGAGCCCGGAGATTCCGAACTTGTACACAACGCCCGACACCCACATCGGCGTGTCCGTGGCAGTATGGGTGGCGTACACAGACGACGCCGGCAGCCACCATGGCAATCCCCGCCCCGCCAGGAAGAAGTCCGATTCGGATCGTTTCCCCAGCCGGTAGAAGAGGACGCCGCTACCCACCATCAATAATATGAAGGCAATAAGCCAGAACCAGTCTAAAAATCCAAACACTACCATATTGTTGTCCTTTTATCGTTAGAATGTTATTTTAAGCGTTTTAATCTCGTACGTACCGAACCGCAATTCTACGGAAGAATCCTTGAACGCGACGGGCCGCAGCGGTTCCTCGATGAGGTTCGTCTCGACGATGGAATTCGGAGCCTTGAAAAAGGTGATCCGCGCCTTGCCGGCGATACCTTCGGATTCGTAAAGCCTGAAAATCAACGCCTTTGAACCGTTCTCCTCCGCAATCTTGATTCCGTCGAGAATCACGCTCCCGGAATCGACGGTGAAGAAGCTGGAACTCTGGGGCAACGAACCATCGTGTTGGCACGTCAATGAGACCATAAGCCGCGAATTCAACTCGGCGCCCCGTTTCACGGTGTCCGCGTCCTGCCAGCCGTCTTTATGAGGATACAGGGAGTATACAAACGAGTGTTTACCCCGGTCCGCCATCGGATCCGGCCAGGTGGGCGCCCGCAAGAGCGAGATTTTCATCACATTGCCCGCGATGTCGTGGCCGTATTTGCTGTCGTTCAGAAGGGAAATGCCGAATTCTCCATCGGAGAGGTCCGCCCATCGCAAAGCCGATACCTCGAACCGCGCTTTTTCCCACAACGTCTCCCGCTTCGTGGTGCGCTCAATGGCTGCGAATGGGATCTCGTAGGTGGCTTTGTCGCTTGAAACCGCCACAGGGAACGCCGCCTTCAAAAACATATGATCTTCCCACCAGTCCGCCTCGGTTTTGATGTCAACGCGGTCCATTCCGCTGTATAGAACGATGTACTGGGTGAAGAACGACGAGGGGAATTCGTCGGTCGGGCTGTACCGGTCTTTGGCAAGACCCAGGAAACTCTTTTTCACCTTCAATACCGCGTAAACCGGGGTCACCGCCGCCAACGCCACTTCGTCGGCTGTGTCGATCTCCCACATCCGTCCGGTATAGCCGATGTTCCAGGCGTCCCAATCCTGCGGGCGGTCCTCGTAGACCTGCAACACGTTGGCCTCTTTACCCGGAGCCACAAATTCCCTGTTCAATTTTTTACAGAACAGGCTCTTGATATTGCCGGTTTCGGGATTGACCTCCAACCGGTAAAACTCGTTCTCCAACACCGCGCCGTCCGCCTTGATATCGGTGGCTTTTTCTTCGCCCTTTTCCTGAATCACGGAAAAGGTTTTGTACCCGATGGGGGGGATATCCCGGGCGATAAACGATACAGTCATCGTACGGCTCTGATGGCAATAATCCGTCGCCGACGGAATCTCCTCTCCGGTGGCGTTATCCACCACTTTGTAAGGCGTTCCGGCCGCCGCGTCAACCTGAACCTTCACGATATCCGATCGTTGCCAACCCAGAGGATTGAACACCACGGCAGGTTGGCCGGGGAGGTTTTGGGTATTTATGTTTTTGGCGATAAACGAGAGATTTTCCTCAGTGATCCTGTCGAGTTTTTGTCCCGCTTTTTGGTACCATTCGGCCGCGTCGCGGTAAACCGGAGTGATGGAGGAACCCGGCAGGATATCGTGGAACTGGTTGGTGAGGATGTACTTCCAGGCCTCTTCCAGTTCCTCTTTTGGATAGGGGATACCCAATAGGCTCGAAATGGCCGCCAATTTTTCACTCACATTGGCGCGCGCTTCCGATTTGCGGTTCCCTTTTTTTACCGCCCCTTGCGTCGTGTATGTGCCGCGGTGGTATTCCAGGTACAACTCGTCGTTCCACACCGGGATCGTGTTCTTCAAATCGCCTTTCACCTTGTCCAGGAAGGTGCCGGCTTTGGAATGAATGAAGTCCGGCGAAATGTAGAGCTTGTCGTACTCCCGCACGCGGTTCAGGATTTCCCGGTTGGGCCCGCCGCCGTGGTCGCCGATACCGTAGAGAATCAAACTTTTTTTGTAACCGGTGGTGGCTTCATATTTGGTGATATTGTCCGCCACGCCTTCGATCTGCACCCGCGAGGTATAACCCTCCGGCGGGAAATAGGAGAGGAGTTTGGTGCCGTCCACTCCCTGCCACCAGAAGATATAGTAGGGAAACACAGTGGTGTCGTTCCACCAGATCTTCTGGGTGACGAAGCGGTTGATGCCGCTCTTCATGTAAAACTGCGGCATGTTCCAGTTGTAACCGAAGGAATCCACATTCCAACCGGTATCTATATTCAAACCGAATTTTTCCTTGAAATACTTTTTGCCGTACAAAATTTGCCGCACCCAACTTTCGCCGGAAATCAGGTTGCAATCGGGTTCCACCCACATGCCCCCCACAACTTCCCAACGGCCTTCCTTGATTTTTTGCTTGATATCCTCAAACAACGCCGGATACTTCTTCTCGATCCATTCATACGCCAACGCCTGCGACTGGGCGAAATGAAGTTCCGGATACTCGCCCTGGTTCTTGATGACCGTATCGAATGTGTTGCGGGCCACGAGTACTGTCTCGTAAATCCGCCAGAGCCAGGCGATGTCGATATGCGCATTACCGATCAAGTGCACCTTGAATTCCTTCGCGTAACTGCGCAACGATCTGGCCGCCTTGTAAGAAGCTTGAATCGAAGCCTCCAATCCAGTTGTGTCGCCATTCAACATCGCCTCTTTGTCAAAGGTCTGAAGCGCCTTGTCCAACGCCCGCTGCAACGATTTGAGCTTCGCTTTCGGCGTGAGCCGTTTATCCGGGATATCATAGGGCTTTTTAGTAAACGTGAAGCGCCGGAAATCGGGATTCACCAATCTCGCGGCAACCTTCATCGACTGGAGCCAGTCCTTCACCGCCTGCGCCGTCGTAGCGGCTTTGGGGTACACGAGTTCCGCCTCTTTGACGGAAAAATAGAGCCCCTCCTCTTGCAACGGCCGCGACCGCGGAGGCCAGAATTCCGTGCGCCGCGGGTGAAAACCCTTATTTTTCACCTCCAGCGTGATGGTCAATGGGGTCTTGCGCGCGGATTCCATCATCAGGATTTCCTTTTCCACTTCCACTCCTGTGCCCGAGGAGCCGTCGATGGAAAATTCCCCAGCTTTGTCCTTACCGGCAAACACCGTCACCTCGGACAATCCTCTGGAGTAGATCTTCAATCGCAGGCGAACCGGGCTTCCGGCCACCGGCACACCGGCATAAACCTCCAGGCACTCCACTGTTTTATAGAGCAGAGCCCCGGGACGATCAAACCCTCTACCGGTCCGGTATGTTTCCGGCGTAAGATCCTCGGCTTTCTCCTTCATCTCCCATTCGCCGATAGCAGTGGAAACCGCTTTCTCAATCATCTGCAATTCCTCCTGCGCCTGATCTTTTTCCGCCGCGAAACCATCGGTCCCGGCCACTGAAAATAATCCCAAAAATAATAATATACATATTCCTATCGTTGTGGTTAGACCATTTTGTTTTTTCATAACATATTAATAACACACCGCTATTTTTTGGTCAATCGCAGGAAGTTTTTTGGCATGATGACAAGTGGCGGAGATTTATTTTTGAATAAAAGTTCGGCGGACTGTTGAGTTTTGTGGCGAAACTGGGGACAGGTGAATTTTTCTCCCTCTTAAATACCCGCGTAAATCAGGTAGTTCACATAAATATTGACCGGTCTCGTCTCATTGCCGGTCATCTGGGCTTTTGATTCATTATACACATCGGCTTTAGTGAAGACTTCATCTGTCGGGCCGTTGGTGGGGGCATCGCCAGGCCCCAGTTGTTTAGCTTTAAGATCGGAAAAATTGGTATAGTGGTGCATGTGTTTCTGAACCATGCAACCCTGGACAGAACCGACACCCTTATTTGTCGCCTCTTCGGTCGAAGTGTCAGGGTTTTTCTCTCGTTCCTCATATCCTTTGTCAATGCTATTGTCCACAGCCAATCCCCGTAAGAAATACCCCCTGTAATCCGGCACTTTGAATCGGCTGTCGGTTGATCCTTTGCCATACAGGAAACCAATGACACTGAATAGCTCCGGAGCCAGAGCGATGTCAACCTCCTGTCCATCGCACAAAATCCAACCGGCCGTGTTTTTCACGCTAGCGCTGAAATTCAAAACTGTATAGGGCTGTTTCATCTTGCATTCACACGTATCCGGATCAATGTCTCCGGCATAGGGAATAATGGAGCCGACACAAATTCCTTTTGGGAATTGCGGCGTCGGCCTCTCGGGAAACGGCGCACTGGGAGGTGTCATGTGATTCATGGTATTCTCCTTGTGTTGTTTTGTAGTCTAATTGCTCTCCCCCCAATCTTTCTGTAAAGTAGATCGGGGGGAAGAACAAAAAGGTGAGGTTAGTGGCCGGACCAACGGTGCCGTTGCATGTATTGGCGGCTTTCGCAGGGAGATGCTTTTCTCTGGAAGTTTGGCTCGGTGTTTGTGTAGACGGTCAGGTAGAGGGAATCGCCGTTGATTTGGCTGAACGATAAAATCTCTTCGCGATAGTCGCCGATGATATCCATCGCGACGGCGTTTCCACTTCCGATGGACTGGCCGGTGTCGATTGGTTTCACCATGTAGTCATTGAGGCCTTTTTTTACTAAATGTTGGATCATGCTATCGCAGATGACTTCGTGGGGGAGTGTTCCGTCCCAATCGACGGTCCCGTATCCCAGGTTTTGTTTTTCCCCATCGTCAAAGGACAATTGAGTCATTTTACATTTGTTGTCATCCGTACATTCTAATCCATACAGCGCACTGAAACTTTTTTTAGTATTCGGATCTTTGTAAAAGGCCCAGATTTCCTGGCCCTTTATTTCGGTTATGACATCGCCTGTCCATCCGGCGTGGGCGTGGCTACCTTTATCGACGCTTATATTGTTTACGTGACAGAGTTCCTTTCCATTGGAATTAGTGAGGTGAACCCCCAGATCCGATTGTTCCAGCCATAAGCATACATCCTGGGTTTTCTGACCGGGTCTGATATAATCGACTCGAACCACATCCGAATGGGACCATTGGTGATTGCCCCAAAATCCACTGAATCCTTTTTCATTGAAGGTGTAGGTCCCCAGGAAGGCTTCATCTTTTCCATCTCCATCGATATCCGCCACTTCGAATTGGTGGGAGGATGAAATGTTCGTTTCGCAGTTCGTTTTGCAGCCTTCCGGGCGGTAGTATGGTTTTTCATTAGGTTTTATGGGGAGAATGTTTGCCTGGTAATTCCATGTTTCTTTGATGGCGCCCGAATTTTTGTGAAATGTGTAAGCGCATACATCCATTGTTTGGCCCTGTTGGTGACCGCCGGCATAGAGAATGTGCGGGATTTTGCCGTCGAGATAGGCGATGGAAATGGTTTTGTAACGGGTGGTGGGAGGAGTGACGCCGGGGACGTCGATACTGGCCAACACTTTGTGGCCGGAGTCTTGTTGGACGGTGGGATCGATGACATACAACTTGTATTGCTTGCTTCCGGGAGCGGATCTCATGACCCCAATCAATTCATCTCTATTATCGCCGTCCAGGTCCCACAATGTCCAGGCGGTGCGGCTGTTTAATTCGGATTCTCCCATATCGATGCCGCAGGCACGTGTGCCGTTGTTTTTATACACTGTTACATGCAGATTGCCGGCGGCTTTGTCTTTAGGTTGGGAGTGAGCCACCACCATAAAATCCGGGAGCCCGTCGCCGTCGATGTCCCCGGCTTTCACTTCACCCCTGTTTGTACCGGCGGAGATGTTGCCGATTCTGAAATAGACATTATTGGGGAGTGATTGGCCGCCGATAGATACTGTCGCCGGTTCACTTTTTTTGCCTCCAATTACAGCGCGAACCTGGTATTCGTAGGTTTTATCGGAGGCTGCCGTAGTGTCCGTA
>JAHELQ010000332.1 GCA_024644125.1 Candidatus Aminicenantota bacterium
TTGGCGGTATTGAACGTGTTGCTCTCAAAAATCGGCGGAGAGGAAGATGTGGTAGTGGGCTCTCCCATCGCCGCCCGCCAACACGCGGACTTGCAGCCTCTCATCGGTATGTTCGTCAACACCCTGGCGCTGCGGAATTTCCCGGAGGCGCCAAAACGCTTCGACGATTTTCTGGCGGAGGTGAAGGTCCGGTGCTTGCAAGCGTTCGAGAACCAGGAATACCAATTCGAAGATCTGGTGCAACGGGTGGTGGCGGGCCGGGACGCCGGCCGTAATCCGCTGTTCGACGTGATGATGGTGTTGCAAAACATGAATATTCCGGATGTCGTCTTGCCCGAAGCCGCGCTGAGAATGGTGGATATTATCAATCCGATCTCGCAATTCGATCTGGTCTTCAGTATCGATACCTTCGGCGACACCCTGAATGTTCATATCGCCTATTGTATCCAATTGTTCAAAGAGGAGACAATCCGCCGCTTCGCCTCGTATTTCGAGCGGATCCTCCGGCAAGTGACGGAACGGCCGGATGTGTCGCTGGCTGACATCCGGCTATTGAATGACGAGGAGAAACAGGCGTTTTTATCCCACGCGTCCGGGGCCTGCGACCAGCGGTTCTCCGGAGTTACGCTGGGAGAGTTATTGGAACAGGGGATGGGACGGCAAGAGGAAGCTGTCGCTCTCAGCTTTAATGACCAACGCCTCACCTATGGAGATGTGGCTCGCCGTTCCAATCAATTGGCCCGGTATCTACGGCTCAAAGGGGTGACGTCCGGCCATTTCGTGGGTTTGATGAAGGACCGTTCGTTCGAAATGATCATCGCGCTTCTGGCGATCATCAAATCAGGGGGCGCTTACCTGGCGATGGATCCTACTTACCCGCCCCAGAGGCTGCGCTTCACGTTGGAAAACAGCGGAGCTACGCTGCTTTTGACCAGTAGCGAAGAGTTGCGGGAAGTGAAGCTGGGGCTCGACGGCCTCGATGTGGAGACTATCCTTCTAGAGCAGGTAGGGGCGCAAGTGGCCGCCTTGCCGGACGATGGGCTTCAACCGGTGAACGACTGCGACGATCTGCTCTACATTCTGTATACCTCCGGTTCCACCGGCGTCCCCAAAGGGATCATGATGGAGCATCGCAATCTCGTCAATATCCTGATGTTTGGAATCCATCATGCCGGACTTGATTTCCGCCGGATTTTGCAATTCACGTCGTTGTGCTTCGATGTATCCTATCAGGAGATATATTCGACGTTTATCACCGGCGGGCGGTTGACTTTGATAGACAACGCCGTTCGCAGCGATATACCGGAATTGTTGCGGTTGGTGGAACGGCACGGGATTACGACATTATTCCTCCCGGCCTCTTATTTGAAATTTGTGTTGAACAATCCGGAGTACCATCGTCTCTTGCCGGCGGGTATTTCCCATCTGGTGACCGCTGGAGAACAGTTGATCGTCACCGCTCCGCTCAGAAGGTACCTAAAAGAGAATGGGATTTTTTTGCATAATCATTTCGGGCCTTCGGAAGCCCATGTGGTATGCACACTTACTATAAACCCGATTGATCAAATACCGGAGTTGCCGCCGGTGGGAAAACCGGTCATGAATAGTGACATATACCTCCTTGACGCCGGCGGCAATCCGGTACCTCCTGGGGTGAAGGGGGAAGTTTATGTCGGCGGCGCCCAGGTAGCGCGGGGGTATGCCGGTCGCCCAGATTTGACGGAAACGAGTTTTATCTCCAATCCTTTCAAGCCAGGGGTCCGGTTGTATCGCACCGGCGATCTCGGTCGCTGGTTGCCGGATGGTAATCTGGAATTCCTCGGGCGCATTGATTTTCAAGTTAAAATCCGCGGGTACCGGATCGAGCTGGGAGAGATCGAGAACCAGCTCCTCCAGTATCCGGATGTTTCCGATGCCACGGTCATAGACCGGGAACGGGAGGATGGCGAGAAGTATCTCTGCGCGTATTTCGTGTCGCACCGGACTGTTGACCAGGCTGAGTTGCGTCGGTATTTGGGGCGCAGCTTACCTGAGTATATGGTGCCCGCCGGTTTTGTGCAAATGAAAGAGATCCCTCTCAACGCCAACCGGAAAGTGGATCGAAGAGCGTTGCCCGAACCGGAGTTGAAGCGAGAAATCATCCGCACTCCTCCGGAGAACGATACCCAGAGGAATCTGGCCTCGATTTGGGGGGAGGTATTGAATATACCGATGGCCGGGATAGATATCGATGCCAACTTCTTCGAGTCCGGCGGCCATTCCCTGAAGGCGACGATTCTCGCTTCGCGTATCGCCAGGGATTTTGGAGTGGAATTCCCTCTGAACAAGGTCTTTTCCATGCCGACTGTCCGCTTGCTGGCCGAGGCGGTGTCGGAGGCGGCGCAGCAGGAGTTCCGGGCCATTCCGGTGGCGGAAGAGCGGGCTTATTATCCCCAGTCGTCCCCCCAAAAACGGCTGTTTTTATTGGGGCAATTGGAGACTGTCGGCACCGGCTACAATGTCCCCGCCGTGTTCGAATTGAAGGGAGAGCTGGATATCCAACGGCTGGAAGGGGCTTTAGGTTTACTTTCCAGGCGGCATGACGCGTTGCGGACCTGTTTTGAGCTAAAGGACGGCGAACCGGTGCAACGGGTGGCCCGGCAGGTGGAGTTCTCCCTCGAGCGGCTGTTTCTCACGCCAAAAGATGACCTCGATACGGCAATCCGTCTTTTTGTCCGTCCGTTCGATCTGTCGCGGCCGCCATTGTTCCGGGCGGCGGTGGCGGAAGGCGGGCGATGCGGCGATTTGCTGCTGTTCGATTTTCATCATATTATCATCGACGGCACCTCCATCGGGACCTTCCTGTCGGATTTTATGGCTCTATACTCAGATGAAGAGTTGCCTCCGTTGCCGATTCAATACAAAGACTATACGTTGTGGCTGGAGCGATCTGAGCAACAAGACGCCTACTTGCGGCAGGAGGAATACTGGTTGGCGCAATATGTAGATGAAGTTCCAGCGCTAAGTTTACCGGCGGATTTCCCTCGTCCGGGACAGCAGAGCTTCGCGGGCGATTGGCTTTCGCTGCCGTTCCCCGGGCCCTTGTGCCGGCGGATGCGGGAGGCGGCGCTCCGGGAAGATGTCACGCTGTTTATGCTGCTGGAGGCGAGTTTGAGCGTTCTGCTCTCTAAGCTCTCGGGGCAGGAAGATATTGTGCTGGGAACGCCGGTTGCCGCCCGAAGGCACGCGGACTTGCAACCGGTCATCGGCATGCTTGTCAACACATTGGCGCTCCGGCACAGGCCGGATTCAGGCAAACATTTCAGCGGGTTTTTGCTGGAGGTAAAGAACCATTGCCTCGACGCTTTCGCCAACCAGGAATACCAATTCGACCATCTGGTGGAAAAGGTGGTGACCCGGCGCGATCCGTCCCGGAATCCCCTTTTCGACGTGATGTTGGTGATGCAAAACATGCAAGTCCCGCGACTGCGCTTGCCGGGCCTGGAGCTCAAACCCGTAGACGCGGTGAATCCCATCTCGCAATTCGATCTGGTCTTCAGCGGGGAGGAGGCCGACGGGCGCTTCACCCTCACTGCCTGCTACTGCACTGCGTTGTTCAAGGAAGATACAGTGCGGAGATTTATCTCCTATTGGCAGGCTATTCTGGAAGAGGTAGTAGACGATCCAGCGGCTGTCCTCGGGCATATCCAGATACTTGGACAGGAAGAGAGGGAAGCGATTCTCGCTCTTTCCGCAGGACCGGAGTTCGAGAACGAGCCCGGACTCTCCGTTCATGAATTATTTCATTTGAATTGCCAAAGATTGGATGGAGAGATCGCGTTGGCGCATCACCACCAGACCATGAGCTATGGTCAATTGAAGGAAAAATCCGCCCGTTTGGCCCATTGGTTGAGGGGTGTGGGCGTCGGCTCCGGCGATGTGGTGGCGTTGCTGATGCAGCGTTCATTCGATATGGTGTGCGCGATGATAGCTATTTTAGAGGCAGGGGCCGCCTATATGCCCATTGATCCGGAATATCCGCGGGAGCGGATCGATTTTATGTTCTCCGATAGCAAGGCGCGATATTTGGTGACGTCGGAAGAGGTAGCCGCTTCCTTCGATCACTTTTGCGGCGCAGATGGCATCGATGTAGTGATAATCGATGCCATCGAGGAGGAATTGGCGAAACTACCGGCGCTGGAGCCTCCGAATCTCAATACGGGGACAGACCCCCTTTATGTGATCTATACCTCCGGTTCCACCGGAAAGCCCAAAGGAGTCGTGCTGGAGCACCGCAATTTGGTGAATCTGTTGCTCTTTCAGCGCCGGTTCACCAATATCGATTTCAGTTGCGTGTTACAATTCACCACCATATGCTTCGATGTTTCATTCCAGGAGATTTTCTCCACCCTGACGGCCGGAGGCAGGCTGGTGCTGATCGATGCGCAGACGCGCAACGAAGTGACTGCCCTCTTTCACGTGATTGAAGCCAATGATGTGAAGACTCTGTTTTTGCCGACGTCGTATTTGAAGTTTGTATTCGGCGGTAATGACTATCGCTCGCTTCTACCGCGCAACGTGCGGCATATCGTCGTCGCCGGAGAGCAACTGACCGTCAGCCCGCAACTGCGCCGGTATCTCAGCCGGCGGGAGATCTTCCTTCATAACCACTATGGGCCTTCGGAGACCCATGTGGTGACGACGTTGACCATCGATCCCAACAGCCAAATTCCCGATGTTCCGTCCATTGGATGGCCGGTTGCCAATACCGCTGTGTATATTCTCGACTCTGCGATGAATGTGGCGCCCACAAAGGTGAGCGGCGAATTGTACATCGGAGGCATTCAGGTGGGTAAGGGGTATCTGGGGCGACAGGATCTAACGGAGGAGAAATTCCTTCCCAATCCATTCTGCGAGGGCGACCGGCTCTACCGCACCGGCGACCTTGCCCGTTATTTGCCCGATGGCTCGATCGAGTTTTTGGGAAGAAAGGACTTTCAGGTCAAAATCAGGGGGTACCGGGTGGAACCGGGAGAGGTGGAGAATTGCCTCGTCGGTTTTTGTGGAGTGGCGGAGGCTGTGGTGGTTGATCGTCCGTCATCCGGAGGACAGCGTAGTCTGGCGGCATTTGTAGTAGGAGGGGATCGGCAGGACCCGAGGGAACTTCGACGGCGGCTAAAAGAGTTGTTACCCGAATATATGGTGCCGGCATCGATCCAGGTGGTGGAGAAGATTCCCAAACTCCCTAACGGCAAAGTGGATCGACGGGCTCTTCCGCGGTTTGAGGATCAGAGACAGGAAGGGTACGATTACCGGCATCCCCGCAACGCGATGGAAGCGCGCATCGCGGAGATCTGGAGAGAAATCCTGGGGGCCGGACGCGTAGGGATAGATGACAATCTTTTTGAAATCGGCGGTAATTCGCTCATGGCTATGAAGATTGTCACCCGCATGGCAGGTGAATTCGAGGTTTCCTTCAACCAATTGTTCTCCCATCAGACCGTCGCCGAATTGGCGCGGCATGTCACGGTCAAGAAGGACAATCTCGCCGGCAAGTTGCGCGAGCTGCGCCGGCAATTCGAATCCCCATCCGGCGCCGGGGGACAGGCGACGGAGGATTCTCTCCTCGACGCTCGGTTGGAATATGAAAAACGGGCGGCAGCGGAATCCTGGCAACTGTCGTTCGATCCGGATAAATACGGCGCTATTCTCCTGACCGGAGGTACAGGTTATCTGGGAGCTCATCTGGCGGCGCGATTGGTTGAAATCACCGGCAGCCGTATCTTCCTTTTGGCGAGGGAGAAGGAGGGGATTGGCGCGTTGCGGCGATTCAGAGATAAAATGGAATTTTATTTCGGAGAAGCTTTTTACCGCCGGTACGAATCGCGCTTCTCGGTGATTGCCGGCGATGTGGCCGATGAACGTTTTGGCTTGAACGAGCAAGTGTATGATGAATTGTCCAGGGAGGTTGGGGCGATCATCCATGCCGCCGCCAATGTCAGACACTACGGTGTATACGACGATTTTTTCCGCGCCAATGTGCTGGGGACGAAGCGTGTGATGGATTTCGCCGCAACCGGAGCTCCGAAGGATGTCCATCATATATCCACCACCGGCGTCGGAATGGCGGCTCTGAATGGGGATGGTACTGGAGTTTTTAGCGAGTATTGCCGGCGCCTGTCCCCAAATCACGGTAATGTGTACATCAGAAGTAAGGTGGAGGCAGAGAATCTCGTATTGGACTTCCGCCGGGGTGGGGGGAATGCCGTCATTTACCGCGTGGGCAATCTGGTGGGTGAATCGGGGAGCGGCCGCTTCCAGGAAAACATCCACGAAAACGCCTTCTACGCCTATTTGAAGGACGCGGTGGCATTGGGCCTGCTGCCGGAGAATGG
>JAHELQ010000333.1:0-1832 GCA_024644125.1 Candidatus Aminicenantota bacterium
TTCAAGATCCCTTCAAATCCCCGGGCCATCACCGGCTCTACAAAACCGGCGATATCGGAAGTTGGAGCCACGACGGCACGATCCTCTTCTGGGGGCGCAAAGACCACCAGGTGAAAGTGCGGGGTTTCCGCATCGAGTTGGGAGAGATCGAACGGCGCATCTTGAAGCATCCGGCGGTGAAAGAGGCGGTGGTGGCGGACTTGCCGGACGCAGGCGGCAACACGTTTTTGAGCGCCTATTTGGTGTTGTCCAAAGGTATAGACACCCACTCCCTCAAGGAGTCGTTGGAACGGGAACTGCCGGATTACATGATTCCCTCTTATTTCACTGTTCTGGAGGCTATCCCTTTGACCGCCAACGGTAAAGTGGACCGCAAGTCCTTGCCGGAACCAGTGGTGGGGCAGGTGTTGGAAATCCCCTTTATTTCGGCGGAGCGAATGGAGCAAACAGTTGTGTCCGCAGATTCCGCAGGCCCCGGCCTCGAAGACGAGGTGGCTGGGGAGGTGGTGGCGACCGCCTCGGAAGAGGAGCGCAAACGGATCCTGGAAGAGTTCAACAACACGCATCGCCCGCATGCCGGCGTGAATGTGGTGGCGGCGTTCGAGGACCGGGCCCGGCAATGTCCCCAGCGGGTGGCGGTGCGCCACAATGAGAGTGAGATCACCTTCGGCCAATGCCTTGAACGGGCGCGCGCCCTGGCCGGGACCATCCGCCGCCGGACCGGTGGAAGTTCAGCGTCTGTGGGTTTGGTGATGGATAATAGCATTGATTTGATCGTGGGGTTGCTGGCAATTCTCAGAGCCGGGTCCGTGTTCGTGCCCATTGATTCGGAATATCCGCCGCAACGGCGACAAGCCATGGTAGAAGGGGCGGATGTCCGCTTGTTGGTGACGGAGAAAGCCTATGCCGCCGACAGTATGGTGGCGGGGCTGGAGACTATATTCATGGATGAGCTCTCCTCTGATGAAGCGGCGGATGAGGCCGGTGTCGCCCAACCGGATATTCTGCCCGGAGACATCGCCTATATTGTCTTCACCTCAGGCTCCACCGGCGATCCCAAAGGCTCCGCCATTCGTCACGACGGCTTCGCCAATCTCCTCTATTGGTTTATCCAGCGGTTCGACCTGGGGGAAAGAGATCGCTTCTTGATGGCCACATCCGTCAGTTTCGATTTGACATTGAAAAATATCTTCACCCCCCTCATGACCGGCGGGCAATTGTGCGTCACGGCTGAGAACTATTTCGATCCGGCGCTCACCGCCGGGGAGATCGCAAACTTCGGCATTACTTCCATCAATATCACTCCTAGCATGGCGTTCCGCTTGATCGAACCGCACGGGGCGCTCGAAAAGCTGGCGTCGCTGCGCTATGTGTTTTTTGGCGGCGAGGCCTTGAATGTGACGCCGCTTGAAAGGTGGGTCGATTCCCCCCATTTTAACGCCGTGTTGGTGAACACCTACGGCCCATCCGAATGCACTGGGGTGAGCGTCACCTACAGCATCGACAAGCCCCAAGACTTTTACGGCAAGAAAATTCCCATCGGCACGCCCATCTACAATGCCAACATTCATATCGTGAACAACCGCCTCGAGCCGGTTCCAATCGGCGTCGTCGGTGAATTGTGTATCTCCGGCCTCGGAGTGGGCAACGGTTATGTGAACGATCTGGGACTCAATCGCGAGAAATTTGTGGACGGCATGTATCGCACCGGCGATTTCGCCCGCTGGCTGGAGGATGGAACCATCGAGTTTCTGGGTCGGCAGGACCAACAGGTGAAAATCCGCGGTTTGCGCATCGAGTTGGGGGAGATCGAGGCGTTGCTGACCCGGCAG
>JAHELQ010000333.1:1842-6370 GCA_024644125.1 Candidatus Aminicenantota bacterium
AGTGGTGCGGCGGGGCCGCGATGGGGAGCGGTTGTTGTGTGCCTGCCTGGTGGGTGGGGCGTCGCTGAAAACCAGCGACATCCGCGAACAGTTGTCGAAACACTTGCCACTCTATATGATTCCCTCGATGTTTGTCCGGTTGGAACGTTTGCCCCTTAACGCCAACCGCAAGGTGAACCGGCGGTTGCTGGCGTCGTTGGATATTCAAGTCAAGCGCGATCGCCGCGTGCCGCGGAGCGAAATGGAACTGGCGGTGGCGGGGATGTATGCTGAACTACTCGACCTGGAGATAGAGGCGGTGGACGCGGACGCCGATTTTTTCGCCCTCGGCGGCCATTCGTTGAAAGCTATGATGCTGGTGTCGCGGCTGCACAAACAATTGGAGCGCAAGGTGGCCATTGACGTGATTTTCAACAATCCCACGGTGGCGGAGTTGGCCGCTCGTCTAGAACAGCGGCGGGACAATGATGCTTTCAGTCCGGTCCAATCCTCCGCTCCCCGTGAGTTCTACCCCTTAACTCCGGCGCAGCGGCGTTTGTATACATTGCAGCAGATGGACGCTACCAGCACTGCCTACAACATGCTCCACCTGGTGGATGTTCCGTCGTTATTGGACCCTCCCGTGTTAAAGCGGACCTTCGGGGAACTGGCGCGGCGGCATGAAATTCTGCGCACCGCATTTGAGTGGCGGGATGAGCGACCGGCGCAAGTTGTGTATGATGCAGTGGATATCGAAATAGAGGAGTTCGACGGCGACAGTCTGGAACATTTTGTCCGGCCCTTTGATTTGTCGTCTCCTCCTTTGCTGCGTGTGGGTTTGTGGAAACGGAATCAAGGCTCGTCTGTTTTGGCGGTGGACATGCACCACGCCGTGTCCGACGGTGTGTCCAACCGGTTGTTGGAGCGGGAACTGCTGGCTCTTCTGAAGGGCGAGGCCCTGGAACCGTTGACATTGCAATACAGGGATTACGCCTTGTGGTGGGACCAAGAGGAGAACCAGCAGGAATTAACGCGGCAAAAGGAATTTTGGCTCAAAAGCTTTTCCGGTCATATCCCCATGCTCAATCTTCCCATCGATTTCCCCCGTCCTGCGCTGCAAACCACCATTGGCGGCGCGCTCTCCTTTGCCATTGACGGGGAACGGACCGAACGGTTGGCGGTTTTGGCCAGGTCGGCGGATGCCTCGTTGTTCATGGTGATGCTGGCGATCTTCACCCTGCTGCTCTCCAAATTGAGCGGCCAAACGGACATAGTGGTGGGGACGCCGGTGGCGGGCCGGCGGCACGCGGATCTGGAAAATATTATCGGACTATTTATCAATACGCTGGCCTTACGGATGTTCCCCAATGGGGAGTTGACCTTTCGGAACTATTTAAAGGAAATTCGTTCTTATATCCTGGAGGCTTTCGAAAACCAGGAATTCCCTTTCGAGGAACTGGTGGCGGCTGTAAAGGCCAGTCGCGATCCTTCCCGCAATCCGTTGTTCGACGCCACCTTCGCGTTGGACCAAATGGAGGTGGCCCCCGGTTCAGCTCCGTCGGCTAAACGGAGTTCTGTCGGCTATGAGAGCAAAACCTCGAAGTTCGAGTTGAGTCTGATGGGAATTAAACTGAAGGATGCCATGAAATTCACCTTCCGTTATCGGGCGGATTTGTTCGAGCGGCGGTCGATCCGGCGATTCGCCGGTTATTACAACCAATTGGCGGCGTTGGTGGCGACGGATCCCAATGTTCGGCTGCGGGATCTGGACATGATGCCGCCGGAGGAACGCTTCCGCCTGTTGGAGTTGTTTACCGGTCCCGAAGAGCAACTACCGCCGGCTCTCACCATCCCGGCATTGTTCCGCCGCCAGGTGAAGCGCGACGGTGGAAGCGCGGCATTGCTGTTGGACGAAACCATTGTCACCTACAATCAATTGTGGGCCCGGGCGCTGGCGTGCGCCGCCCAGTTGGCGAAGCGCGGTGTGGGCCCGGATGTGATCGTGGGGGTGTTGCTCCAGCGGTCCATTGACATGGTGGTGGGGATGCTGGCTGTGATGGTGGCGGGGGGCGCATATTTGCCTTTGGATTCTTCCTATCCCAAGGGCCGGCTGGATTATATGACGGCGGACGCCGGAGTGAAGCTGGTGTTGAGTCGGCGGGACACCGAACCCTCCATCGCTTGCGATACCCTGTATATGGAAAATATGACGCAAGAATCTGAGGTCGGGGCGTCGCCAATGGATAGCAAACCTGAGGATTTGGCTTATGTGATCTACACTTCGGGAACCAGCGGTCGGCCCAAAGGGGTGGCGGTTCAGCAAAGGTCCATTGGCAACACGTTAGTCTGGCGCGCGCGATATTACAATTTTGGACCCTCCGATGTGTCGTTGCAAGTCCCCTCTTTCGCGTTCGACAGCTCTGTGGAGGACATTTTCACACCATTGCTTTCCGGTGGACAGTTGGTACTGGTTACCGGCGGAAAACTCAATGACCTGGATTATCTGGAGGATGTCATCGGCGGCCGGGGTGTCACTCGCTTGTTGTTGGTTCCGGGGCTTTACAAAGTTTGGCTGATGGAATTGTCCCATTGCCTGGGAGGGCTAACGTCCGTGACCGTTGCGGGGGAAAATTGCCCCGTCGCGTTGGTGGCCAAACACTTCGAGCGGTTGGGGCATGTGGCCCTCTACAATGAATACGGCCCCACCGAAAACAGCGTGTGCTCCACCTTCCACCAATTCCAACCGTTCGACGCCAACATCGTTATCGGCCGCCCTCTGCCCAACACCGGTTGCGTGATCGTGGATAGGGATGGCCATTTGTGTCCCTTCGGCGTCGCCGGGGAGTTGTGGGTGTGGGGCGAAGGATTGGCCCGCGGTTATCTGAACAATCCAGAGCTGACGGTCGACCGTTTCGTCCCCACCGCCATCACCGGGCAAGAACGGCGCGTGTATCGAACCGGTGACCTGGCCCTGTGGCGCGCCGACGGCGAAATCGTGTGTTTGGGGCGCGTGGACGAGCAGGTGAAGATTCGCGGCTTCCGTATCGAGCCGGAGGAAATCCAGGAAAAGATATTGGAGCATCCGGCGGTGTCCGCCGCTGTCGTTCTGGCTATGGAGGAGGGCGGCTCACACTGGTTGAACGCGTACGTTGTGTCCCGAGAAGGCTTCGATCCCCTGACCCTCCGAGATTTTGTCGCCCGCGATTTGCCGGATTACATGATTCCGGCGCGCTTCATCCCCATCGAGGATGTGCCGGTGACGCCCAACGGCAAGGTGGATCGCCGGGTGTTGCGGCAATTGCAAGCGCCAGACAATCAGTTTGCCGATTACGAACCCCCGCGGGAGGGGATTCAGAAGACTGTTGCCATGGCCTGGCAAGAGGTGTTGACTATCAACGGTGTGGGGGCCAGGGACAATTTCTTCCGTTTGGGCGGTGATTCCATCAAGGCATTGCTGGTGGCGTCGCGGTTGCGGCGCTCCCGTTTGAAAATGAATATTCGCGATCTATTCCTATATCCCACCATCCATGAATTGACCCCTCATATACAGCCCCTTACCCGCTCGATTCCTCAAGAGGCGGTGGCAGGGGAAGTGCCGCTCACTCCGATTCAGCATTGGTTTTTTGACTCCCACTTCAACGAGCCTCACTATTTCAACCAGTCCCTCATGCTGTTCGCCCCCGGGGAACTGGAAGCGGAAGGGATTGAATGTGTATTGAACCAGATGTGCCTTCACCATGACGCCTTGCGCATGGTCTACAAGGAGGATGGAGATGTGACGCGCCAATGGAATCGGGCGGTGGACGAAGGGGATTTGCTGGATTTCCAGGTAGTGGATGTACGGGGGGAGACGGAAGACAATGATCTGCGTACGATTTCCGAAACCGCTGATCTCATCCAGCGCAGCGGGCGCCTGCAAAACGAACCGTTGCTGCGGGCGGGCTTGTTCAAGACGGACAGCGGCGATCATTTGTTGGTGGTTGTCCACCATTTGGTGGTGGACGGCGTGTCGTGGCGGATCTTGCGGGAAGACCTGGCTTCGGGCTATGAACAATGGCTCGATAACGGCGCGGTTCGATTCCCCGCCAAAACCGATTCCTTCCGTTATTGGTCCCAGAAGGCCCTGGAATATGCACAAAGCCCGGCGCTGTTGGGACAACTGGATTATTGGCGGGCTGTGGAGGCGGCGGCTGTAAAAGCCCTGCCGCGGGAAACGGAAATCGCGCCGCAAGAGAAAATCAACCGCAATCGCTCAAGCTATCGTTTCCGGTTGGCGGCGGAGCACACCATCAATTTGGTGCGGGATATACACGACGCCTATAACACTGAGATTTTGGACATCTTGCTGACGGCGTTGGCCCTGGCTGTCAAGGAGTGGGGCGGCGTGGATTGTTTCGCCGTCAATCTGGAGGGACACGGCCGCGATTCCTTTGACGACGAGTTGGACATCAGCCGTACCGTGGGCTGGTTCACCTGCCAATATCCCCTGGTCATCGGTGTCCATGAGGAAATGAACCTGTCCGGTTGCCTCAAGAACGTCAAGGAGGCG
>JAHELQ010000334.1 GCA_024644125.1 Candidatus Aminicenantota bacterium
TACCCATCCACTTTCCCCGGCCGGCGCAGCAGCGATTCTCCGGGCGAACGCTGGAATTCGCCGTCGCCGGGGCGGAGACAGAAGCTTTGCTAGCGATTGCCAACGCCCATAAGTCCACCCTCTACATGACGGTTCTGGCCCTTGTACACATCCTGCTCTCAAAAATCAGCGGGCAGGAAGACATCGTAGTGGGCAGCCCCGCATCCGGTCGCCGTCATCCGGACGCCGCGCCGCTCATCGGCATGTTCGTCAACACCCTGGCGCTTAGAAGCCAGCCTCGAGGGAGTCTCGCCTTCACTCATTTCCTGGAGCAAATCCGGCAACTCACCATCGGCGCATTCGCCAACCAGGATTACCCATTCGATGAATTGGTGCAAAACGTCTCGGTGAGTAGGGATGTGAGCCGCAATCCGTTGTTTGACGTTATGGTCTCCTGGCAGCGGCCGGATGCGTTGGATGAGGACCTGCCGGAGCTGACGGCCCGCCCCTTTCGCTGGGAAAAAGAGTCCGTGCTCTTCGATTTGGTGATCCAGGCGGTTCAATTGCAAGATCACATCCATCTCAATGTCTCCTATTGCACCGCCCTATTCAGGGAGGAGACCATCCTCCGCTTCGTCTCCTATTTGCAGACCATCATCGCCGCCGTGACCCGGCGACCGGAGATTCGCCTCGATGACATCGATATCATCCCCATCCAGGACAAAGAGACGATTCTCGCTACGTTCAACGACACGCAGACGGAATTCCCCGGCGATTCCACCCTTCACGATCTATTCTGCCTTCGAGCGGCCGTTCAACCTGGAGCTGTGGCCGTAGTCGCCAGCGACCGGCACATCTCGTACTATGAACTGGAACGCAGGAGTCGTAGCGTTGCCGCCGCATTGAGGCGAGACGGGGCGCGACCCGGCGAGATCGTGCTACTCCTGCTGGAACGAGGGATCGAGATGGTCGTAGGCATGCTAGGCGTTCAGATGGGCGGTTGCGCCTATTTGCCTCTGGGCATAGATGAACCCAGGGAGAAAATACGCTATATCGCGACGGATAGTTCCGCCCGGTTCCTGGTGGCGGACCGTGAGAGAGACGGCGATGCGGAGCTGCCGGGAATCGAGCGAATGAATATCGCGGATCCCAAATGGTATCAAACCGATCCCGGCTTCTTCGAGAGCGAAGCCTCCTTCCTGAGTCCAGCCTACGTCATCTACACTTCCGGCTCCACCGGCAAACCCAAAGGGGTGGTGGTCTTGCACAGGGGGGCGGTGAACGTCGTCTGTTGGTACAAAAACGTCTGCAATTTGAAGCCCGGCGACCGCATGCTGCTCATGTCCACCTACACCTTCGACCTGAGCGTCGTCAATGTGTATGGCTGTATTCTAGCGGGAGCGGCCGTCCATATCGAAGTCAAGGATTTGATCCTGAACATCCCCGCCTTCCAGCGTTATATCTCAGGACAGCGAATCACCGTCATCGATTTTGTCCCCACAGTGTTGGAACAATTACTGGACAAAGGAAACCGGCTGGAGAGCCTCCGCCTGGTGATCTCGTCGGCCGAACGGCTGGACGACCAATTGAAAGACAGGCTGCTCCAAAAAGGGTACCTCCTGTACAATCATTACGGCCCCACCGAAATATCTGTGTTGGCGGCGCAGCAAGTGTGTTCCGAAGCGGCCGTGACATTGGGTAAACCTATCGCCAACACCCGCTGCTATGTTATTTCCGCCAACGGCAAACTCCAACCCATCGGCGTCTGGGGCGAACTCTGCATCGGCGGGGTAGGGGTGACTCCCGGCTATCTGAACCGGCCGGAGCTGACGGCGCGGCAATTTGTCCCCGATCCTTTCTCGCAGGCGGCGATCATGTACAAAACCGGCGACCGCGCACGGTTCCTTGGCGACGGCTCCATCGAATTCTCCGGCCGTCTGGACCAACAACTGAAACTGCGGGGCTTCCGCATCGAGCCAGGGGAGATCGAGAGCAGGCTACAGGCTCTGCCCGGAATCGAACATGCAGCCGTCATAATGACTAAGGACGGCAACGACGAACCCTGCCTCGCCGCGTATGTGACGACGACAAACGATGCGGCGTTCGATGCCGGGTTCGTCAAACAGGAGTTGGCTCATCACCTGCCGCCCCACATGGTGCCGCCCCATATCATCAAAATCGATCACATCCCCCGCACCTCAAGCGGCAAAATCGATCGCAAATCGCTGGCATCGTTGCCGTTGGTGGAAGCGGCGCAAGAACACATCATCGCTCCCGAAACCGACGGCGAACGGGCCATCGCCGCCATCTGGAACCGGGTGTTGGGGACGAAGGATGTCTCGGTGCTGCGAAACTTCTTCGACGCCGGCGGCAATTCCCTGAAGGTCATCCAGGTCCATCAAGCGTTGATCCTGACCTTCGGCCGCGATGTGCCGGTGCCGGTGCTATTCGAGCATGTCACCATCCGGGCGTTGGCCCGCTATCTGGAGCTTCCGGCGAACACTGGCGACTCTTCCGCGCCGCCCGCCCGGACTGACGCCATACACGAAGGGCGCGCCCGCCTGGGACGCCGCCTCGACCGCAAAGGAGGTTCAAACGGATGACACACCAATATCGTGAGCAAGAGACCACAGGATTTGAAATCGCGGTCATCGGCATGGCCTGCCGGTTCCCCGGAGCTGCGGATATCGAGAGCTTCTGGCGAAACCTGGTAAACGGCGTCGAAACTATCGCTTTTTTTTCAGAGGAAGAACTCATAGCCAACGGAGTGGATGAGACCTTGCTCCGCGATCCCGGATACGTTCCGGCGCGGGGAGTGGTGGCCGACCGGGACAAATTCGACTGTGAATTCTTCGACATCACTCCGTTGGAGGCTGAAGTGATGGATCCGCAAGTGCGACTGTTCCTGCAATGTTGCGTTCACGCGCTGGACGACGCAGGCATCGTCCCAGCACAGTCGCAAGGACCCATCGGCCTCTACGCCGGCGCCGGCGGCGCATTGTTGTGGGAGGCCTACCAGTTGCTCTCCCCCAAAACCGGTACCATCGGTTCCTTCGCCTCATCTCTATTGCGCAAGGACTACCTTTGCAGCAAGACATCCTACAAGTTGGGCCTCAACGGTCCGGCGGTGTCTGTACAGACCGCCTGCTCGACATCGCTGGTGGCCATTCACCTGGCATGCCAGGGCCTCATCGGCGGCGAATGCGACTTCGCCCTGGCAGGAGGCGTGACTCTCAGCCACGAAGGGACGGTAGGGTATCTGTACCGGGAAGGGATGATAGGATCGGCCGACGGCCATTGCCGCGCCTTCGACATTGAAGCGGCCGGCACGGTACCCGGCGAAGGGGTTGGCGTGGTGGCTCTCCAACGGCTGACCGACGCTATTTCGCAAGGACGTCATATCTACGCCCTGGTCAAAGGTTCTGCTATCAACAACGACGGCGACCGCAAAGTGGGATTCACCGCCCCCAGCGTGGCGGGACAGGCTGAGGCCATTCGCAACGCCCTGGCCATGGCTGGGGTGTGCGAAGACACCATCGGCTACATCGAAACTCACGGCACCGGGACATCATTGGGCGATCCGGTGGAATTGGCCGCGCTGAAAAAAGTGTTCCCCCAAAAAAACGGCGTCGCCTGTCCCATTGGCTCGGTCAAAACCAATCTCGGCCATCTGGACGCCGCAGCCGGCGTCGCTGGATTCATCAAAACCGCCCTGTGCCTGTATCATCGCCTTCTTCCCCCCAGCCTCCATTTTTGCACCCCCAATCCGGCATTGGGCATCGACGAGAGTCGATTCTTCGTCAACGCGAGCCTGCGTTCGTGGCAGGAGTCGCCGCTCCCCCGGCGGGCCGGCGTCAGCGCCTTCGGCATCGGCGGCACCAACGCCCACGCCATATTGGAAGAATACATAGCTCCGCCCGCGACACATAAAGCCGGAAGCGGGGATCGCCATCATCTGCTTCTTCTTTCCGCCAAAACCCCGCAAGCCCTCGCGGCCATGTCGCATCGCCTGGCGCAATTCTTCATCCGTCATCCCCAGACAAACCTGGAAGCGGCGGCCCACACCCTGCGGCGAGGCCGCGCTACGTATTTTTACCGAAAAACCATCGCGGCAGCCTCGATAGGGGAAGTGGCCGATCTTCTAGCCGGCGCTTCTGGATCGGCGGCATCGGGTATATCGCCGTCTTCGTCATCATCCCCTGCCATCATCTTCATGTTCCCAGGCCAGGGAACGCAACACGCCGCCATGGGCCGCGATCTCTACATCGCCGAACCGGTCTTCCGAAACACCCTCGAACGCTGCTTCGACATCGTTGAAAAGGAGGCAGGCCTCCATCTACGAGACTACCTTCGCTTCGACGGCAACGGCGGCGATGGTAGCGATAGGGACGGGGGACAGGCCATTCCCGACACCCACATCGCCCAACCGCTCCTGGTTTCGTTCCAATACGCCATGGCGAGCTTGCTTCGCCATTGGGGAGTCGTTCCCGCCGCCATGACCGGCCACAGCGTCGGCCAATACACCGCAGCCTGCCTGGCGGGCGTCATGAGTCTTGAAGATTGCCTGCGCCTCACCGCCCATCGCGGGCGATTGATGCAAGCGCTCCCCGCCGGCGCGATGCTGGCGGTCCCTCTGCCGGAGGAGGAGCTACTACCGCTTCTGAATCAATCCCTCTCGCTGGCGGCGGTCAACGCGCCCAACCGCTGCGTTGTCTCAGGCCTCGAAGAAGCCATCGATGAGCTCTCCCTTCAACTGAAGAACCGGGGAATCGATTCCACCCGCCTCCACACCTCCCACGCGTTCCACTCCCAGATGATGGATCCGATTCTGGAGGAATTCGCCGACCTGGCAGCGAGCGTAGCCTTCACGAAGCCCGAGATCCCGTTCATCTCAAATCTCACCGGCGACTGGATCAGCGACGCCGAAGTCCTCGATCCCCGGTACTGGGTAGCGCACCTGCGAAGGGCCGTTCGTTTCGCCGACGGTATCTCGACCATCTCTCGCCTGAATCGGCAGCTCTTCATCGACATCGGTCCCGGCAAGACCATGGCCACGTTCGTCCGCCAGCATCCCGGCATCGGCCCGGAACCGGCAGTCGTCCAATTGTCGCCCCATCCTGGCGACCGGATCTCCGACCGGCGCTTCATGCTGGAGGGCATCGGTTCCATCTGGCGGCAGGGAGCCGCCATCGATTGGGAAGCCTTCGATCGCGACTGCCCCCGGAAGTTTATTTCGTTGCCCGGGTACCCATTCGCCGAAACCGTATTCACGGCCCGGGTCGATTTCTCCACCCTCCAAATCCCGGGAGCGGGGACTCCTTGCGCAGGCATGCAACCATCCCTGTCATCCCAATCCCCAACCTTCGCTGAAGAGACCGTCGTAGCCCCGCCTCGAAGCGAGATTCAGAATATCGTCGTCTCCGCCTTCGAATCCTTCTTCGGCAAAGCCCCCCTCGGTCCCGACCACGACTTCTACGATTTGGGCGGCGATTCACTCTCCGCCATACAATTGGCAGACCTGATTCAGAAGCGGGGGATCTACGCCAACTTCCGGCAATTGCTCATCCACCCCATCATTGGTGATTTCTGCCGGAGCATCCACTCATCCGCTTCATCGACTCCAGAGAGACCGATCTCCGGTTCCGCCGTCCCCAACGACCAGCCGGACCCGGAATTGTCAAATCTGACAGAACAACTCACGCAATTATTGAAACAAAACCTACCGGCGCTTCGCTACAGGTGCTCGCCCGTCCAACGTTTCGCCCTGGAAGGCTCAGATCCCGAACTTCCCATCGACTTCATCCTCTTCCGGCAGGAATTCCCCCTCGACCGGGACTTCTCCCTCATGCGCAGAGACCTCTCTTCGGCGTTGGCCCAAAACCCCCTGATGCGCTCCCTCGTTGTCCGCGACGACGACGAATACAAAATCGAGGAATACGAAGGTTTTTCGAATATCGAGATCCCCTTCATCGACCTCTCCTGCCTGTCCCCCGCTGAAAAAGACCGGCGGGAGCACGAACTCATCCTTCTTTTGCGACAACCCATCGATGTGATCGGCAACATCCTCTTCAGGCCGCTACTGGTGAAATGGCAGGCGGATTCGCTGTGCCTGATCATCGCCTTCCACCATCTGATATTCGATGGAACCAGCGTTGCCCTGTTGAAGGAGCGACTCCTGCTAAGCCCCGACGCCCCCGACGCCTCCTACCGAACCTACGTCGAGTTCCTGGAAGCCCGCGATTATAGCCGATTGGAGCTCGAACCCTACATCGACCTCTTCCGCTACAGTTCCGCCATAAAAACCGCGCAGGAGCGATTCGAGATAGGGCAGCCCACCATCGACGAATTGGAATTCGATATCGCCCTCATCCCCGAAACCATGCGTCA
>JAHELQ010000335.1 GCA_024644125.1 Candidatus Aminicenantota bacterium
GGTCCCGGATCTCTTTTTTTGCGGATTTGTTTTTGGTCAATTTGGTTAACATTGTTTCCTCCTAGTTGTAAATATGAGAAAAAGAGAGGGGAAACGTCCTCACCCCTCTCATTCAAAAAAAACAAAATGGAACTAGCCGAGATAAAAATCGGCGCTATTACGATTCCCGTAATAGTTGCCGCCATCCTCATAACACATTACAGTGCACTCCGCATTGCAAGGTAAATTGGCGATACGCTCCCGGATTTCCCGTTTGGCTTTTTTGTTTTTGGTCAACTTGGTTAACATTGTTTCCTCCTTATCTTACTAGTCGATTTTAGACTCGCTTCACCAAACACACTTGATCTTAGTGACAAGAAAAGTTAAAAAATGAAATAATAGTATAATCTTCTTGCAACAAATTTACAAGTATATTGAAAAAAACAGACTTTTATCCACTTCATCGTCGGAACCAGACGGCAACTCTCCATCCCGCCGGCTACGGCGGGCGATCCATCCACTAGACTTCGACCAATTCGTATTCGGCGTTGCCGAAGTCCAGTTTTTTGGCGTGCTCGATTTGAACTTTGTAAGGGATATCGTAGGCCATGGAAGCGAGTGATTTTCCCGCGATTTGCTCCACCAGATCGAGACTCGCCAGATCCACCGCCACCGGGTCGAATCCCACCACTATCCCGATATCCGGTACGATCTGCTCGAATTTACTCATGCAATCGCAATCGCGTGAGATGCGGGTCAGGAAGTTCAAATAGACGATTTTGCCCTTCTTGGTTTCCACCACGCCCATGGCGTGCTCGAGGGTTTTCTCTTGCAGATGTTCATAGGTTTGCGACCAATTGTACCCCACCGCGTCAAAACGGCACACAGCCAGGCATTCTCCGCAGCCGATGCATTTCTTGCGGTCGATGACGGCGATATTATCCCGCAACGAGATGGCGTCGGCAGGGCACCATTTCACACATTCTCCGCAACCTGTGCATTTTTTGTTGCGGATACTGGGTTTGGCGGTGGAATGCTGGAGCATTTTCCCTTTGCGACTGGAGCATCCCATGCCCAGATTTTTGATGGTGGCGCCGAAACCGGTTGCCAGGTGGCCGGTGAAATGAGAAACCACAACCAGCGCCTGGGATTTGACGATCAAGGTTGCCAGTTTGACGCTTTTATAATGTTGCCCGTCGATGGGCACTTCGGTCTCGTCATCCCCCAGCAAACCATCGGCCATAATGATCGGCAATCCTGTGGCTCCGAATGTAAATCCATGCTGATAGGCCAATTCAAGGTGTACAACTGCGTCGGACCGGTTGCCCCGGTAGAGGGTGGAGGTTTCTGTAAGAAAGGGTTTCGCTCCCTTGTTTTTCAATTCTTTTCCCATCATATCGAAGTAGAGGGGCCTGACAAAGCCATTACACTCTTCTTCGCCAAAATGGGTTTTTAGCGCCACCATATCCATTTTTTCCACAAATGAGAATAGGTCTTTTTTTACAATGAAATCCCGCAACCTCGCACAAAGCTCGGCATCACCGTCATTCTCATTTTTTTTAATCAAATAAACCGTCTCTTTCATGTGTTCCCTACTCCTCAAACTTCACGCATTCGTATACCGAATTTTAGATTTAATAATTGAATAATATAATAAAACAGCCCAACATTCAAATTTAAATTTGGCGAAAAAAAAACGGGCGCCGGAGCGCCCGCTTTATTACTAAATCAAACGTGTTGATTATTCGTTTTCGTGTTTCTGGGCGGCGTTTGCCTTTGAGTCGGGCATAACCGGAGTAGCGAATCGCAGGGATTCAAAATCAGGAGCTTTGGCGGTTGGAGTTAACGCGACTTCAACCTCATCCTCTTTGCCCAGATTGTCGATGTTTAACAGGCGAATGACCGCATGATTGGCGCCGGCTGCCAATTCAGGCATTTCCAGGCGAACAACCGATTCATTTCCGCTGAGTACCACATCCTCGCGGGCATAGGTGAAGGCGGTGCCATTGTATCCGAAAATAGCTTCCACGCGGAATCTACCATTGGCTGCGGTCAAAGGAATGTACAGGCTGCGGCCATCCACACGGACATTGGCGCTATCGACCCTGCTTACAGGATTGGTCACCATGATGCTGTTGATCACATCGCGGCGGAATTCATCGCCGTTTTCCCGGTTTCCATTGGCGTAAAACCGAATATTCATTCCCTGAAAGCCATCGACCACAGGTGCGGTGATGGTGGCGGTATAGAGACCGTCGCCGGCTACCGCGTCGCCGTTTTCCCCTTTATCGTTCATTACAAAAGAAGGAGAATTAGGTAGAGAACCACTGATGGTTACTCCGGTAGGGGTTCCGTTATCCATGACACGGGCAAGAACTGTTACCAGTTCTCCGCTACGGGGAGCCAGAGGGCTTACCATCACTTCCAACGAAACCGGACTCTGCGGCTGGGCCACGACCAATTTTACAGGCTCGTTACCAGCCAGGCCGCGAAGGTGGAGCGTATTTTTCCCGGGTCTCAGGGAGTTCAGATCAATGCGGGAGTTGATGGCGGGGATATTCATCCTTGCCATTTCTTCCTCAGAAAACTGCAAACAATCAAGAATCCGGTTGTCGGCGGTCACTGCGGACAAGGACTGCTGGCCGAGCACCATGGCGATGGCCCCATCGGGAGTATCCAACGGCAACAAAACATCAGCCATGCCACCATAAATAGAAGCTTCCACCACAAAAAATTTAGAGCTGGCAAGCGGGCTCGCTTTGCCGATTTCAGGCATTGAAGTCGGATTGATGACCGCGGTTTCGGAAGCCAGCACCAGGCCTGCGAACAATACTGTAATACTGAATAGGATAATTAACTTTTTCATTGTGCTTCACTCCTTTACTTATTGGAAATCGGTACCGAGCGAATCGCCGATCGGCCTGTAGTCGTTGCGACGGTTGTGGTGATGATTGGCTTTGGTGCGGAACCACAAAGAACCGATACCCTCGGCGGAATATTCCGCCACCATACCGTCATCTTCGCCGGGAAGACCTGCGATACCGGACAATGTAGCGAGACCGATATCTTCGGCGCACCAATCGTTCCACAAGCCATAACCGGAAATGGTCCAGAAGGATTTGGGAAGCGCCGGGCGGCCGGATGTTCCATAAAGCCAGGTGTCGTTGTAATAAGCCATCCAGGAAGTCTGGCAATTCATCGTTGCGTCATGGTTCTGATTCAACAGGCTGACCAACCAGGATGTGAGCCAGGAGCCGGACAATGTGCCGGCCAAATCGGCGGCTTCGCTGCCCTTGTGGGGACCGGCAATGGTATTGACCCACCGGGTGGCATTGATGATGGTGGGATAACGCCAGTCCCAACTGGGATTGGAGAAGATCCAACGAATGACGACACCACCAAAAGAATGGGTATTGATAACCAAATCATTGATGTTGTTTTGCACGATAAAATCGTACAATTGTCCTGCCACGGTGTCGGCGGCGACCCACATATAATTCCGGCCGTCATAATGACAAACGACATAAGGAACAGCCCAATTGTTAGTGGATGCGCGCAGCATGTCCGTGGTCCAATAATTCCAGGCCACAGTATAATTAGCCAGGGTTTCATCGCCTTTCCCGTGCACAAAAGCCGCACCGGTGGCGGCGGACAGGGTCGGCGCAATCAAGAGACAGAAGAACACTACTAAAAGTGTTCTGAAAAAAGAATTTTTCATATAGATACCTCCATTTTATAGTTTCGCAAGCAAATAAATGATTCATTGACAGGGCAAAGTAAAAAAAAGATGGAATCAATATGATAAACCAATTTGAATCATTTTTCAAAGGGTTGGAGGCATTAAAAATGTATTTGAAAAATTTTTGACATTATACAAAGATTGGGAACGGGGGCATGCACCCATGCCCCCGGCGAAAATAACGAGCGGTCACTTCTTTTTAATGATATTTACAGCATCCCCTTGCAATTGAACTGCCAACCCAAGGTTTTGTAAAATCTCAGCAAAGGCGCGGTCCCAGGGAGTCCTGTGTAGATCGCAGGTCACTTTTTCCGCAACTCCCGGCTGAATTCTAATTTTAATTCCAGTAGACTCGGTAAACCATGCCATTACATCTTCCAATTTGGCATTCTTGAACACCAGATCGAGCGGTTCTCCAGTGTACGATTTTTTGTTCACATTCTCGACCAGCGCCGCGGAGGACATTTTCCCTGCCGCCAACCCTTTAGAAGTATCTTTAGAGGCCCCGGCGTCCTCGTCGTTACTCAGATTGAATTTCACCATCACCGTAAATTTGACCGGTTTTGGTTTTCCATCCATTATATAAGGCTCGTAAACCCAACGGCGCACCGCGTCGAGCGACGCCTCGCGCAGAGCCTCGGGACCGGACAATACTTCCAATTTCACCACTTTGCCGTTTACATCGGCGATAGCTTCCAGAGTGACGGTTCCCTGCACTTTAGCCTTTAGAGCCTCTTTCGGGTAGACCGGATTCACTTTCTCGATCAACCGCGGCAGCTTGAGCGATTTTACGGACAATACGTCCTCGTCATCGTCCTTCGCATCCTTTTTCCTCTGAATCGAGATGAAGAAGGGCTTTCCCTGTGAGTTTTCAAATCCGAAGACCGAGCTCTTCTGTTGCGGAAGAAGAATTACGGTTTCCAGAATTTTTTTTCGGGAACCGGTTTTTTCCACCACCTCCAATAAAAACGAATGGTCCTCCGGAGACATCGCCAACTGTATCAGAAATTCACGGCCGTCGATCGTCAAAACCTTCGATTGTCGTTGCCGCTTTCCGGCTTTCAAACCCAAATCCGCCTTGGTCACCAGACGCAGATCATTGAGATTGAAAATCTTTTTTATCTCGCCCTTCTCTTCAGACAACCCCACATCCAGAATCACGCTTCCCGAAAACATCGGCTTTAGGTAGTAGGTGGAAGTGACTTTAGCCTGGCCTGCGCCTGACGCCCTTTCCCCCTCGTACAACCTGAGATCCACCAGAATCACATCCGGTCCGGCCATCAGGTCGGAAGCGAATGTGACCAGCAATCCCACCAACACTATAATCACCCACTTCGTTGAAACAGCACGCGATACGTTCATTTTTCTCTCCTTTTTTCATTGAACCCAGACAATTAACCGGTCATCGTCCTGGGATTTGAAATAGAATGTTTTTGCCGGGCGGTCATCGACCTCCACCGACTTTATAATAATCTGATCAGATTTTTTCAGCATTTGGTGTTCTTGCACCGGACCATCGAGTCGGGCTTTGTGAAACGGCATGAACAAAATCAACACCGCCATCAACACTCCCGCCCCGATCGTCGCCAGCCTCAACCGGGTAAACCCGTAACCTTTATTTCGTCCGGCGACAATAGCGGCGCGCACCCGGAGCCATACATCGAAATCGTCCAGATCATTGGGTAGGGTTGGCAGAGCGTTTCTAAGCGAGACCTCGCCAATTTGACGTTGGGCGCAACGGGGACAGGTCGTAAAATGCCCCCCGATGATTCTGGCCTTGAAAAAATCCAACGGCGCCAATGTATATAGAATTTTAAATAATAAACATCTCATATGACAACCTCCCTCCATTTTTTAGTGGTGGATGTATCTTCCGCTTCACGCAACGCCTTTTTTAACTTTTTTCTGGCATTGAACTGGTGAACTCTCACTGTACTCTCACTGCAACCCAGCACTTCGGCGATTTCCCGTGCCGAGTAACCATCGTTCACATCCAACACCACAGACAGATACTCTTTGGGTTTCAGAATTTTCAGAAATGGGCGGAAGAGGAGCGACTCCTCTATATCCCGGTTTACGGGAGAATAATAGCCATTGTTGTCCTGTGACTCCGCATTGAAAAAACCGAGAAAAGATTTGCGTTTTCGCAACACGTCCAGGCTACGCTTCACCACAATCGCCATGATCCACGTTTTGAAACTTCGCTCCATGTCGAAGCGATGTAGATTTTTGAAGGCCTGGATGAATGCCTCCTGAACGGCATCCCGGGCTTCATCTTCATCTCCCAACAATTGCCTGGCCACCGAGACCAACCGGAGTTGATACGTGCGCACCAATGGTTCGAAGGCGTCTATATCACCTGCCAGGCATTCCTCAATTCTTTTTTGTTCCTGCATCCTACCATCAATACGATTCAGGTCGCGCAGACATTTATAAAAAATTTATTTTTTTTTGAAGACTGTTTCGAAGCTCTTGTTCATCGCGTCATTTAGTTGGGCGACAGGAATTCCTTTCAACCGGGCGACCTCTTCTGCCACCAATTGAACCCAACATGGGGTATTGGTCTCCCCCCGGTGGGGAACCGGCGCCAGGTAAGGGGAGTCGGTTTCGGTAAAAATCCGGTCCAACGGGACCATGG
>JAHELQ010000012.1 GCA_024644125.1 Candidatus Aminicenantota bacterium
ATCTTGTTCAAATTTCCAGTGAAAAAACTGCTGATCAATACACATGATGGCCGGGACGATTCCTTTTGGATCTCAAAAGAGTTCCACAATTTTAGAAGAAGAATGGCTTCTCCATTAGCATCTTTCTCGACTGCAGCTCTTCCCTGGGACCAGCCCATAATGGGATTCATGTTACGGAAGTGTTGATCGAATGTGTTTAGAATATCATCAACAGATTTCCAACCAAGGAATTTGGCGAATTGCTCTCCGCTTGACATGCCCGCTTTTTTACCAGCAGATTGAAGTATTGCATTCGCACCTTTTTCAGTCAAAATGTCTTCAAGGACACCCTTGAGTGTGTTAAAGGATTTAACGGTCCAGATGGAGAATTTGTATTCGGGGAGTAACGTGAGATTTCTAGAACTACCATCCCATGCAATGTGATCGGATGGGATTTGGGATTCATTTAGCGCTACTGGTAGAATCTGGTTATTATTGTAATTTTCAAAATCTTCCCAATCCAATTGACTCGCATCATCGGTAGTGGCGCCAAGAATCTCGAGAGTTTTTCGGATTGCCATTTTAAATGTAGCTTTTCCGGCTGTATTGACTATTTCCTCTCTGAATGATTCGATGAACATTTCTGGAACAGCAAAGAGTCTTTCATCCTTGCCATCACCAATTAATTTGATTTGGCCTGATTCGAATTCCCAGTTAATCCTATTGCCCTTATCTGCCATTTAAGTCTCCTTAGTTATTGATTTTTGCAATTATTATATACCACACCGAAATTTTTTTGTAAACCAAAAAAAATAATTTTTTACAATCCCAAAGAAAAGTGACATTATTCAATTTGTAGTTATTTTTTGGTGCAAATGTATATGCAATAAAAAGCAATCTATATGATAATGGGATTGATTTAGTGTTAAATTTTTCTAAATATCTAAAAAGATAAAATTAACTTCTTATCTCTTGACTTTAATTTTTCCATATGGTAAAAGCTATATGTGTGCTGGATAACTGGATGAATTCCTGGACATATTTAATGGTCGGTTTTTAATTTTTTTCCAGGTATTCAGTAAATAAATTATTGATTGTAGCGATATGTGAGAAGTTTGGGTGAAACTGAATGTAAAATGGCTGTTAATAATTGGACTGAATTGATGATAGGATTAAGTATGAACGTGTTCGAACACAATGACAGTGTTGGTCATATTTTTACGAATACGAGAGGGTATTCTTTCTCAGTATTTGGATATTTTTCTAATAATTAAAGAGAGGTGGTTTCCAGTGGAAAAACAAACTATATTAATTGTTGATGACGACAAAAAAGTAGTGCAGTTACTAAAAGAGTCAATATTAAAAGTTGGAAATGGATATCAAGTCGAAACCGCATATGATGGCAAAGAAGCTCTGGATGTCATTGAGAAAAGGCCGGTAGATCTGGTTCTTCTTGATATCAATATGCCAGTTTTAAGCGGAGTCGAAGTTTTAACAGAACTGCACAACAAAAAAATGTGGTTACCTATTATCATTCTAACTGCATATGGTGAAAAGGAAGTCGAGGAAAAATTTCAGGATTTTGGCATTGTTGATTTTCAGAATAAACCTCTGGATCTTAAGAAACTGATTGGAAGAATTGGGGAAATTTTAAAAAACCGGGAACATAAAGATTCTATTTCTGGAATGAGTTTAACTACTATTCTACAAGTTCTTGAGATGGAAAAAAGAACCGGTGTGTTAACAATTATAATGGATGATAAGGATGGGCGAATTTTTTTCAAGGAAGGACGAGTAGTAGATATTGAAGCTGGGGGGCTTTCTATTGAAGATGCGCTTGGAAAATTTATTGGAGATACAAGTCGCGATAAAGAGATAAATATTGAATACTTAAATCATCGGAGAAGCGAGAAGATTAATAAATCATTGACTGAAATATTATTGGAAGCATCGAGACTCCACGACGAAGATGAAAATATCAGGGAATCAGGCGGCCTTCCCGAAAGCAAAGAGATAGAAAAGGAAACAAAGGTAGACAATAAGAAATTCGCCGATCTCCTTGACACATTGAAGGAAGATTTGGGAGATGCATTACTATCTACCCAAATTTGGAATTTTTCCGATGGTGAAATTTTAGCAGGATACAATCCTCAGCCGGGCAATTGTGATCTCTTTACACAGATTACCGTATACTTAAATGAGGCATTGAGTACTTCAGAATATCCTGAACTCGGTAATTATTACATATTGAATCTCGAGGGGAAAAAAGTTTCAGTGATTATTCCAATTGGAGAGTATCTATGGGGGATGCTCGTAGATTCTAAAAAAACACCACTTGGCTTTCTGTTGAAAGTTGTATTGTCAAAGCTTATTGGTGCTTTTGAAAAGACAATTGCATCCTAAATCTTCGTTTGATATTGAAGAAGAAATTGATTTCTCTGTGGTGATTCGGAATTTGAGCATGTTTGTTAAGTATATAATTTTGTTGAAAAGCGTGTGAAATGTAAATGAATTTATTATAAAGGGAAGATTATAGGTCATAGATAATCTTTTAAGGAGGATACATTGGATATAAAAAAGATGAATGCGGCTATTAATAGCGTTGAAAGAGAACTTGGAAACGCTTTAATATCTACCGATGTGTGGAATATAGAAGATGGAGAATCTGTTGCTGGATATAATTCTCAGCCAATGGCATGTGCCCTTTTTAACCAGATAACAAGTTATATTAATGAAGCACTGGAACAAGGAGATTATCCAAGGCTCGAAAAGTATTACATTCTCTCTTTGAAAGGCGATAGGATGGCACTTCTTATACCATTTGCTGATTTTATTTGGGAGATGCTTATTGATACTAAAAAAGCTCGGTTAGGACTATTATTGAACATGACTATACCTAATATGATCGACAATTTTGAAAAGATCATATCATCTTAATAATTTCAATTTTGGTTTCTAACAATTATTGTCTAAGTGTTTTATAAGTTAAAATTTAGTAGTATATTTCCTTTACTTAAGCGCTTATAAATCGCCATTGTTAACAAAAGCAAAAACTCAAAACCAACAAAACTAGAATTGGAGGATAGGCATAATGCCTATCCTAACCATTTAAGTGCTTCATCTCTATCGCTGAAAACCTTTACATTCATTCCTGTGAGTTTGGAAACAACATTCAAAGTCATTTTCTGAAGAATTTGTCTCCCGGGAAGATAGACAGCAGCTTTACTTAATCCGGCATCCATCATGATTTGTTGGTTCTTTTTGTGGAGATTGGTCATTCCAAATTTCGGAGCCTTTTCCTCTGCAAGAGTTGTGAGAACAGTGAATCCACTTTCTATCTCTTTTACTGCTAGTTCCATATCGCTATTATAATTTGGAACTTGACCTGGATTTTCCCATACTCCCACAACTGTCAAATAAATTCTGTTTTTTTCTTTGTCTGCGATAATTGAATAGAAATTTTCCTTTTCAAATTTAACGATTTTGTCGTTATTATCAGTCATTTTTACCTCTGCCTATTAAAATGTATGCATAACCAACTTACTTTTTTTTTATATCACATCCCCCAAAAAAAAACAATATCATAATTATTTTAGCTCTTTCCTTTTTTTAGCAAGTAATGTGGGGATAGAGAATTTTTCCTCTCATATCCCCAGTTAATCGATTTTCCTAACTTTGAATTTGAGTTAACAAGTCTCTGTTTTTGGCATCGAAAATAAACCTACGGATGAAGCTAATCCCTATTTTTGACAAAAAATTGTTGAAGAAAATGAAAGATTTCCACCATGGTTTATTCGGAGCGAGCATTTTCATTAATTTTGTTTGGAGCTTCAGTGCCCAGAACGGCATTCTTTGTGTTTCGTCAAAGAAAAAGAAATTTGGATGTTGAAGAGCAATTCGTTTATTATATTTTCTTAAAGTTTCAAGGCTAATAGTTGTAGGATTATATGCCATGGGTTTCAGGAAATTGGCTTCCGCTTTTCTTTGTGAATTTTCCTTCTGCCATATTTTTATAATAGGAGCTCCCTTATACATTCGAATACCATTACCGATAACGACAAGGTCTGTTCCTGATGCGGCAAGCTGAATCGTTTCAAACGTTTCGTTTAGAGTTTCTTTTGTTTCTCCAGGAGCGCCGGTTAATACATACCAGATTACTGGAAGGTTCTTGGAATGCAATAGTTGGCTCGTCTTTAAAATTTGTTCTTTATTGAAATTTTTTCTTAATGCTTTTAGCGTAATGTTGCACCCTGATTCAACTCCAACTTCGATGTGTTTAAAATTGGCTTTCACCATTAACTCTACCAGCTCTTCGTCTACAGCGCCAGGATTGAGTCCCATCGTATGCAAGTTCAAATCCAGGTTCTTTTTAGCTATTTCTCGCAACACCGCCTTTGTGTGATCGATCGGAATGTTGAAGTTGCTATCTGTAAATTCGATATGCCTGATTCCGGTTTCTTTGACGATTAATTCAATTTCATCCGCAATCCTCTCGGGACTTCTCGGTCTGACACGATGCCCCTCTATTGTATTGTAGGTGCAGTAAACACAATTTTGCGAGCAGCCTCGTTTTGTTTGTACCTGTATCGGGGAACTAAACTGTAAATAGGGTTTGATATCGATAAAGCGGTGATGTCTCGTAAAGGGTAGTGAGTCAAGATTGTCTATCCTAAGTGGAGCATTGTCGATAACAATCTCATCGTTTTTTCTACGAATTAGGCCGCCTACGTTTTCAAGGGGCATTTTTTTCTCAAGACTTCTAATGAAATCGATCATCGAAACTTCGCCGTCTCCACGAATGGCAAATTCAAGATCAAAGAATGACAGCATCTCTGATCCACTGATTCCTACGGAAGGCCCTCCAATTACTATTGGACCACTGAAAGCCTTTTTTAATGGATCAATCACTAGCTCCTTAACCTCATTCAAGAGAAATAGAGTTTGGTAGGTTGCGCAAGTATCGATGTTTCTAACGCTGACTCCTATTATATCTGGTTGAACTTGGGCTAATGATTTTTCGATGTCTTTGGAACAGTTTTTTGAAAAACACAAATCAAGAACATGGACGGAATAACCTGCTCGCTCCACTGCTGCGGCGATACAACACAATCCAAATGGCATTGGTGGAACCGGCAATTTGTAACGATTGGAATTTACCAATAATACTTTCATTTTTCCCTCCTTAAATCTTTAAAATAAAAAACTAAATAGTTAGTAACACTCACACACTCATTATGATGTTGCATATCGTGTGCCAAAATCTTGTCGGTTTTAAATGCCCTTATCTATCAGCGTTTTGGGAATTATTGAATATTATGCCCAATTAATTTTTTTTATCGCTGTAACATTTTATTACATTCGGTTTGAGATAAACTCTCCGAAATAACCTTTTATATTGGCGAAAAGAGTAAATATTCAGGTGTTTGTAATGATTTATTACACTTCATTGAAGATGTACAAAAATGTTTATATCATAGGTATTTCGGATTCCGTTGTTTGTAAAAATTGTTTACAATTTGCTAGAATTGGGATTCTTCTTAGTATTATTTATAAAGTATATTGGGCCCCATGAACTGATCTGTCAAAAATATTTTTAATATAGTTTCCTCTTGAATTTTTATTTTTCGTATGCTATAAAAATATTTGTAAGCTGGATCTGGAAAGAGGTAGAGTATAAATTACTTAAAATAATATTAAAGGGGTGTAGTATGAAACTAGATGGTAATGACCTTGTAAAATTTGAACAAGCAGGGTTTTATTCAATTGTAGGAGACAAAGAACTCAACCGGATTTTCATGAAAATTAATGGGTTTTGGACGGATCCAGGTGATGTTCCCAATTACAATGCTGATATGGAGAAGTGTGTTGGGAGCATGCGGAAGGGATTTACAATTCTTACAGAAGTCGATGAAGACAAATCGCCTAAGTTTGCCATCACCAAGCTTCACAAAAGAAATCAAGAAATATTAAGAGATGGTGGTGTAGGAAAGGCTGCGGTCTATTTTCCAAAAGGGAGATTATTGCAAACGATGACTCTAAATGTTGTTGGAAAATTATCTGGAATGAATGTCAAAATTTTCAATGATGAAGGAGAGGCAGAATCCTGGTTGAATTGTGGTTGAATTTAATTTATCAGGATTCCAGTACTTTGATTGACTATTGAGAGCAGTTGGGGAACAGAGGTGGTGATTTTGTGATCGAATTTACCAGGTGGAGCTGAACGCTAATGTTTTGGAATTCAGATCAAAACTCTATCATCTCTGGCCCGCTGCTCTCAGTGGGAAGTTGGCTTGATGTGCTTATTTTTAATGGGATAATCAATTTTATTTATATATTTTTGAGCCAATTCGAACGCAGATTCAGGGTAATGTGTTCCGATGAGACCGATCGCATAGAAAATGTAGTTTATATCTCTATAAAAAAGTGAATACTGTGGCCGCAATTCTTCTGGTAATGTTTTTTTAAAAAGTGCCGCCTCGAAGATTTTTTCCGACAATTTTTCACTGACCAAAATTCCTCCTGTACCGATGATGTGTCTGACTTCAGTTAGATCTTTACCTCTTTGAACTTTAATTTTGTAACCATTGATATAGGAGGTGGAAATTGTTCCAACATGTCTAGACATGGCATTTTCAATCGCTAATTCTCCGAGCGCCAGGTCTATGGCTACTTCTTCTATTGATTGAGGAAGCCAGCCTACATTGTCTGATATTTTTTTGATATACTCAAGTATAGCTGAATCGCTTTTGGTATGAGAATTATAATTTTTGTATTTTTCTTTTATTTTTTCAATTCCAAAGCTTTCCAGGATAGTTGATGCATTATACCGAATCCCCAGATCACCCTCGACAGTTCTCCTGGCCAGAGGTTCAGGTAGACCTTTGAAGATGATTTCAGGATTGGTGGGATACCCAACTGCAACTGAATGGATATCCGTAGTCGCGCCTCCTATATCGAGCACTAGAAGATCTCCCCAGCCAGTTTGCCTTGCCGTTCCTCTGGATACTAATGTTGAGCCTCTCAATACCGCTAAGGGAGTTGGCATAATAATGTCGCATATTGATTTTTCGGCAATTTCAAGCCCTTTGGCTCTTGTTATGTGAGTTAAGAATATATCCCTGATCGCATGCTTCGCTGGTTCAATATTCAAGGTATCTAAACTCGGGAAAATATTATCGACAAAAGTGACAAATTTGTCTTTTTTTTCAAAAATATTTTTAATTTTACTCGCAGCGCATCTATTCCCGGCGGCAATGATTGGGATCTCTACTTTGCTTGCCGCTAAGACTTCAGAATTATGTAGAATATTTTTTTCATCTCCTCCGTCTGTGCCTCCAGAGAGGAGAAGTAAATCCGGGGATGCCTTCAATATTGATGCAATGTCAAGGTCGCTCAATTTAAATGAATAAGCTCCTACTAGTTTTGCTCCTGCTCCTAACACGGCTTCTTGCGCGGCTTTGGTTGTTAGTTGAGGTGTAAGGCCAACTGCTATCATACGGAGACCTCCGGCGGCGCTACTACAGGCGAGAGAACGTACTATCTTGAAGTTTTGTTTCGAAATTTTTCTGAATAACTTTTCTTTTGCATTTTCGAGTCCAATCGAAATCCCAATATCAGTAGTCGTTTTGTCTTGTGCTTGGGCAATCAATTTGTTTTCATTCAGGTCGAATGCTGCAATTTTCGTGTAAGTGCTTCCAAAATCAATGGCCAAAATGAGATTCATTTTAAGTTAGATTACGAAAGAGAGGGAGTAATGAACCATTGCTAATTGCAGTCATATCTGCAATGATTGTTTCATATCCGATTTTTTTATTTAAGATTTTTTCTCTTTCTGATATCTTACTTTTGTGGAAATTCAATATTTCATCGCAAAATGGAAGGTCTCCTTTGTCGAAGAATCTTGCGGCTCCTTCATGATCCTTTACTCCTAGAACTTTTCCTTTTACGAACTGTGTCGTAGCGTAAGGTTGATCAATAATTCCTGCTTCGATCCCTCTTTTTGTTCCTGATATTATATCATCTTCTCCAATTTCAATCAATTTGTCTAAGATCGCAATGACCTCTTTTTCAATAAAATATGCTTCCTCTTGAATTTTTTTACTGTCGATGAAGTCCAATTGTTGAGGGCTCACCATGCGATTTATCATTCCGGCACATTTAAAACTTTTCGCAGTACCTTCTTGAGTTGGAATATGATGGGCTTCATCAATTGTTCGTGAGCCCAATACCTGCACGTTGGCCAACGATCCTATAAATGCAAAATAGGCTATTAACGCATACACGCTGGAATGATCAGTGGGGAAACGTCCGGTTGGGCAAACGCTATATGTTGTTGTCGTTACATCGTCATATCCAAATTTATGCAAATATTTGTCCGCGAGTTTCTTCAAGGTAAGAATATTTGCAACGTCTTGAGCGATATTTCCTTGTAGCCACCCATTCAATTGAATATGTTTGACTCCTTGTTCGGCGGCTATCAACACTTCTATTATTTCTGGGGCGATCATCAATGATGGTGGACTGATAGACGGCATTGCGCCACTTACACAATATAAAATTGGAATGCCATTTTCCTCATAATAACCCATTAAGCGGTTAATGTATTGAAAATTATGAATGATTTTGTCAATTGGAATATTTTTTGTATAATTCCAGAACGAAATTAATGGGCCGCCAGAGTATCCAGTATGCCCGCCTCCCAAACCTATTTCGTGTGTCAGCCTTGCGTCAGGTGACGGTCCGAATAAAATCACAGGCAAGGCAACAGACTCTACGATTTCTCGGTTTCCCTTTATTCCATGTATAACACTTGGGAATCCATTTAGAACCGCCTTGCTTGATTCCAGAGATTTTTTTACTGCTTCTTCTGCGGATTCAAATCTACAGTTCCTGGTTAGACTATCAATATAGGTTGTTAGAAGATCTGCGTTTGCTTCTTTTTCCATATATTGCAAAAGCTTTTTGTGACCTTCAAGAGTATCGGTACCGGTAGAGGGGCATAAGAGTGTTTCCCTTTTTTTTTGCGCTGCAAGTACTTTTATTGCTGCATTTTGTTTCGCTAGAAGTTTTTTATGAAATTCTATCGAATCTTCGAGGTTTACGTCTTTTCCTGTATTCCACATTCCGAGCACTTCGTTGCGCTGTTGGGCAAAATATTCCAGAGTCCATTTCTTATTTACTACATCCATTTTACCCTCGTTCATTTTGTTTGTTTTGTATATCATATTCTAACTCAATGATTACTGGTTCAGGCAGGACGAATGGTTTAAATACTCTGTCGAATCCATGTTTCTTAAAGGTTTTTTCTACGAGATCCCAGTCTGTAGCATGAATGACCAATTGACCGCCTATGTAGAGTAGAATATTATCGAGTCCAGCCTCCGTGCATCGGTCCCGGAACCCCTCTACTAACAATTCTGCATGCCCGCAAAGCGATGATACCATTATTGCATCTGCTTTCGTCTCTATGGCGGCGTTGATAAAATCCTCCTGAGAATTATGAATGCCCAGTGAATGCACCTGAAATCCAGCATTCCTGAGTGCATGTTCTAAAATACGAATGCCAGTTACATGCACATCTTCGCCAATCACACCTGTAATCAAAGTACCTTTGGCCATTTTGTGTGAAACCATGGTTTCTCCATTTTGACAACTGAAAAAAAATTATGAGTTGTCTTTTTTGAATTATAAAGATATTTTTTTTATTTCTTCCGGTGCATCCCAGAAAAAATCAATGCTTTTTATAAATAATGTTTTTTTGGTATTCATTTGGAGTTTGTAACATCCCATACCGTTTATTTCGTACGTTTCACTCGAATTCTGGGCGGTTTTCGTTATTTTGGAGATCAATACTGCTTTTGCGCTGATTTCATCAATAATCAGATCAAGGGGTTCCATCATATCTCTAAAGCTCTGGTGGTTTACTATGAGAGAATTCTGAAATTGTTCTCTGCTATTGTGGATAATAGGAGAATCTCCAGTTTTCCCACGAAAATATGCTTTCGCTACCAAATCTGGCGCCCAATATTTGTGCATTTTGGCTATTGTTTCAGGATCATTGGCATATTGGCTGTAATCTTTGCAATACTCGGTCATAAATTCTTTAATTTGCTTGTAGGAAATCTTCATCGATGTTTTCTCCTGACTATTTTTAATAAAATTATTACAATCCTCCTGCTACGTTTATAATCTCCCCTGTTATATTCTGGGAAGCGTTTGAAGATAAAAATAAAACTAATTCTGCCACGTCTTCTTCTCTGGTTAAACGTCCTGTATCTGTATCGATTGTCAATCTAGCCAGCATCTCTTCCGGTGATATACCTGATTCTTTAGCCATTCCAGGCAACCTGGAATTCAGTATTCTCTCTGTCAAGACAAGTCCGGGAGCAATCGCATTGACTGTGATCCCATGAGATGCGACCTCTTTTGACAATGTCTTCGTGAGAGTGTTGAGGCCAGCTTTACTTATATTGTAGGAAGCTGAATTTGGAGTGTTTTTTCGATAGGCCACTGATGAAATGTTTATAATACGGCCGAATTTGTTTGTGATCATTTTGGGCAAGACTAGTTTTGATAATAAAAAGATGCTAGTGAGGTTTACCTTCAAAACTTTTTCAACCTGTTGTATTGGAGTTTCGATTACCGGTCCCATAAATCCAGAAATACCTGCATTGTTTACCAGTACATCAATATGTCCGTAAGTATCAAAAATGTTCTCAAGAGACATAATTATTTCGTCATCATTTTCAAGATCAGCACGAAAAAAAATTGATTCACCACCTGAGCTTAATATTTCATGGATGCAGGCCAAACCTTTTTCTTCATTTCTTCCGATAATCGCGACTTTCAAACCGGATTCCGCAAGTTTTTTACTTATAGCCTTTCCGATTCCTCCGGCGCCTCCAGTTACTAGCGCTACTCTTCCATTCAAAGGTTTTTGTATCATCTTTGTTTACTCTACGCATTCAAACAGGACATCATCATACCCTTTAATTTTAAAAAAAAAGATACGAGAATGTGCCCCTTGCCGGATGTTCCCGATTGGGGTGAATTGAGGATTTTTTTGCATCATGGAATATGTTTTGTCGATATTTTTTACTTTAAATCCAATATGATTAAAACCCTCAGGTGCGCTGGAAATTGGGCTGGTTTGATCTATTACTTCCAGCAATTCAATTCTGGTTTCTGCGTTCCCTAGAAATGCAATGTTCATTCCAACTTCAGAGTATTTTTTTATTTCATTGCAAACCAGCCCAACTGCGCCCAATGTGTCACACATTTCGAGAAGATTGCCGACTTTGAACGCTATGTGATCGATGTTTTTTATCATAGTCTGATATTTTTTATAAGAATCGGGGCGATTTTTTGAAAAACAGCAATATGATTTTCTCCGACACCTGACGAAGCGATGATTATTTGATCTCCTTCTTTTATCAGTCCATTTTCGACCGCTTCCAGAAAATTCGTGGGGACAGAAACACATGCGATATTTCCGTATTTTTTATAGCTCTGATAAGATTTTTCTGGAGGTACACCTATGGCTTCGCACCATGCTTTCGTTATCCAGGGCGTTGGTTGATGCATTACAATAAAATCAATGTCATTGGCTGTTGCACCAACTTTTTTCAAGGTATTGTTCACTACGTTTTTCATATCTTCTTTGGCATTGTAAGCAACTTCTTTGCATAATTCCATATCGTAGAATGTCACGAATTCTTGTTCATACGAAGGTCCCTGCTGAGTGGGGAGTACCATTTCGGGTTTCCGTTTATGAAAAACGATTGCTTTGTGCCTGGTGCCGATACTGGCCTGGTGGGAGGCTATATATCCATATCCTTCCGGTACCTCGGAGACAATGGCTGCGGCTGCGCCATCGCCTGGAACGGGGCTATAATATGTTGATCTATCGTTTATAATTGAATCAAGGGCACTACAAACAATGAGTACGTTCTTTTTTAAACCCATGCGAACATACGTCATGGCGATTTCAGTCATGGTGACAAAAGAACTACAGCATGTATCGATGTTATAGGCGCCCGCGTTGTTCAATCCCAATTTATGCTGAATCAGAGATGCGTTTAGGGGAACATGGCGATCTGGCACCAGGGAATGGACCAGAACCAGGTCGATTTCATCTTTGTTAATTCCGCTGTTAAAGATAGCCAGAGCTCCGGCCAAAGTTTCTGCATCCGACGATAGCATCGGGTGTGGGTGAATTGAATTTTTTACGGAATCAGGATCCAGGGGAACTCTGCACCTTTCTTTTGTTCCATTGAATGGGTCTTCACGTCTTTTGGGCGGTAGTTTTTCCAGCCATGCTTGATACCAGGGTTGGCTTTCCCAACCTTCATAATTAGTTTCTATTCGACCAGGCAAATGCCCTTTTTCCTCAATTTCATCAATATACTCTGGATATAAAAGTGTCTCTTTCCGCAAAAAATCCACAAGGGCTTTCCGTTTTCCTTCTGGGACCACTTTGGCAGGCATATAACCTCCCAAACTTACTATTCCGGCAGCTTTTAACATTATGTCCTCCTGTATTTAAATGTTTATGTAGATTTTCAAATCGTAATTCTTCTTTTATTTGGATCTTTACCAAATAAGTTTTCTAGTCAAAGAACATTGTTCTGAACCATAAAGTCCAAAATCTAGAACTCCTGTGAGATGAAATAAATAGTACTATTAATCGAACTACTCTTTCTTTTTGAATAGCCTCAATATAAATAAGTTTACTTGAACCACCAGTCATATTCGTTTTTGCCAACATTAGAATAAATAGTCTCAATCAATTCAATTGAAAACGTAAAATAACACAGCAAATGGATCCATAAAGGCCATAAATTGAACGAAGGTATTATTTAAGCATATTAAAAAAATAAAATCAAGAGGAATTCTTCAAAATAGAAAAATATTAAGATTTTTCTTCAAAACCTTAATATATACTTTCATCTCTGCAATTTTTATAAGAGGTATTCGTTACAAAATCTTAGCTTATACGCTCCCTTCGCTGTAAAAACAAGGAGAAATTGTTTCCTTTATTGGTATCATTAAACAAAGATTCGAGATTTTTGTGTTCACCCTTGAATTCCATTATTACCATCTGGATATCATCTTGCCATATTGGGTTTTTTATATAAAGAATTAATTTTCCATTAGTTTTTATCTGATGGAAGTTATTTTTTCTCAGACCAGAGATAAACAGAGATTCGCTTTCAAAAAATTCTCCATTTTCATCAAGAATATCATTTTCCTCTTTCTTGCTAACGATCGCATAGAAGTCACCATGAGCCTCAATCTGGGATAAGTTATTTTCCTGATTGGTCATAATGATTTTGGCTATATCGTATTTTGATGTATTCCATTCTTCGTTCAAATTGTTTTTGCCGATACCGGTGTTGACTTCTGGACTTGACGCTTCCTGAAACAATAATGTTGTTTTTGTAATTTCTACTTTTGTTTTGATGGGCATAAATATTTTACTCATAGGGCCTCCAATTTCTTGCAATCGGACGGATGGGCAACATCCTTGGTAAATTTCAACTTCCACAGAGACAATTTATATCTACCTGTCATATAATAATAACAGCAAAAATGTTGCCAGAGTGTGTGACTAATTGTTGTATCCTTTGTAGGAAAGGTTTTTGGGGTTATTGTTTTGAAATGGTCAAATCAAATCTAGTTTAGTTGTAAAGATTCTTTACAACGCATTTGTATTAAGTTACGGGAAAAGCTTTGTTGATAATGGTCTAGGTGATTTTGATTCAACTGTAAAGAAACTTTACAGTTTTAGGTTGATCTGGAACTGTTTATGCAGCAATGATGTTGGAGGTTTTTGAGGTGTAAAGAATGTTTACACCTACTCTTTTAATGGTTGTGTTTGGGGATCCGAGCTATGGTTCCCTTTGATGGTTTACTTTTAATGACTGGTATGTTAGTATTGATTTTTGGCTGCTTCATGTTATCGGTTCGTGTCTTTTGAGATTTTGTCCCAATTTAAGGAAAAATAAATAAATGACCGTGAACTAAAATGATCGAAAGTATTAAGGCTAAACTCTGGGATTTACTGAAGGAAAAGGATGTTTCCCTGGCGATGTTGTATGATCGGGATGGAAATATTCTCTGGCATAAAGGAAGGAAGATAATCGGGAAGACGATAGACGAGGGCGAGAGGTTTTCGAAAAGTTTAATCCGTAAAACGTTGGATAGCAATGATGTTTTTGAAGTGGACGATGTGTTCGTCACTCTTACGGATAATAATTTGCCAGAGTCGGCAATTTTTTTGCCTATCAAAAGTTTGATCATTGTGCCGGTCGATTCACATTTTTTTCTTTACATTGATAGTGGAACCCGGAAATCTTTTAAAGACACCGATCGCGAAGTGTTTAAGGTTCTTGGGGAATTGTTGGGTAAAATGATCCAGCAAATTGAGAGAACAGAAAAAGATATCGGGGGGATCACCGGTGTAAGCACGCAGATACAGAGTATTCGCAAGTTAGTATTGAAATACTCAATCGAATTGAAACCCGTATTGCTTGTAGGTGAAACCGGTGTAGGGAAAAATCACACGGCAGAATTAATTCACAGGTTTTCTGGAAGGAAAGGGCGATTTGTCGAGGTTGCGATACCTTCGATACCGGAGAGCCTATTCGAAAGTGAGGTCTTTGGACATAAACGCGGCGCTTTCACGGGTGCCAACGAGAACAAATCCGGTCTTATCAAAGAAGCTGAAGGCGGCACTCTATTTTTTGATGAAATTGCCGAGATTCCAGTATCGTTCCAGGCTAAATTGCTGCAATTTATAGATACTCAAAAATATAGGATATTGGGAGACGCCTCTGAAAAAATTAGCGATGTCAGGATTATCGCCGCGACGAACCGCAATCTCGAAGAGGAGATAGCTGAGAAACGATTTAGAAAAGATCTTTTTTACCGCTTGAATGTGCTTCCGCTCAAAATCCCTCCCTTGCGTGAACGGAGAGAGGATATTGGGCTGATAGTCAAAGAAAATGAAAAGCATTTAAGAGGGAAAGCCCTTGGGGATGAATTCTGGGATATCGCTATGGAATATGATTGGCCCGGTAATGTTAGGGAGCTTCTTCACGTGTTGATGCGTGCCGGTATTGAATTGAAAGGTCCGGTTATAGGGGCGGATATCAATGAGATTATTTCTGACCATGGGAAGCGTTCAAGCGCGGGCGTAGGGAGCCAGGTCGATGAAATATGGAAGCGCATCGAGTCTGGAGATGATTTTTGGGAAACTGTAAAAAATCCATTTCTCAATCGCGATTTGAACCGTACAGAGGTGAAAGAGATTATAAACCGGGCTCTTGAAAAATCTGATGGAAAATATAAAAATACACTGCAAATTCTGAACATCGATTCCTCTGATTATAAAAAATTTTTGAATTTTCTTTACGATAATGACCTAAAATAGGATAGTCAGGTTATAACCTGACTTATTCAGGCCAGGGCCTGAAAACCGGATGGCCTTGTTGCGTCGAGTTCTTATTCATCTTTGACGTTTCGATCACATTTTCAGTCAGGCGATAGCAAGAATTTTTGTTATTGCAAACAAGGTGATATTCCTTAAAATGTAGTTATATCAACGGTTATCCATGTTTGTCGATATGTGGTATCAAAATTGCTTCTTTTTTTTATGATACAAAAATCATTTGATTTTTTTGTAAGTTTTTTGAAGGAAAAGGAAGCTATGAATCACAATATAACTATGCATGAAAGGATGACTTGCCCTGTTTACTTTGATAATACGTCGGAAAATTATTTTCCGGGGTTTTTTGCAGATTCCGATGATTTAAATTCGGAACACTGGGGGGAATGTGTGACCATGAAATTCGACAAAGCTAAATTATTAATGACTCTGTCTGATGGAAGGACCGAATATGTTGATGCCATAGGAAATTTTTACGTTATTGCCAATGTTTCGTCAAACAATGATGTGGTTGATGAATGCGGCAATCTTTATGAGAATGATTCGTTATTTATTAGCGGCTTAAAAAATACAGATTTTTTACCCATCGACGATAGTGGGAAAATGGTCCTTTATATGAAGGAGCCGGGATGGCCTGTCGATGTTCATATGATTGTCATGGAAACAGACGGAGGGATAACTCCCGTTGAAAAATTCATTGACCAGGCAGACCGGGGTTCGCGAATTTCATTACTATTAAAAGGAAGGGCTTGATAATATACGGAGGTAATTGGAACGATAAATAATTTTTTTATTCTTAATTTCAGTTGAATTTAGCTTAAAAGATTGATATAAATTTTTTTTATTATTTTTTTATTGATTTGGGGAGTTGTTTTGTATAAAATCATTTCATGACAGTAACTCCCGTATCCAATTGCGCAAATAGGCCTGAAGTGGGCTGTTTTATCATTAATGAGCGTTTCAAGATTCTCGAAAAACTGGGAAAAGGAGGTATGGGGGAGATATTTCTGGCTGAAGATGTAAAGCTGAAACGCAAGGTTGCCGTAAAAAAAATCACAACGAAAGATCTACTGGATGAATCGGCGAAATCTCGCTTTCTACGTGAAGCGCAAACCACATCCCGTATTGAACATATCAATATCTGCACTGTCTATGAAATCTACGAGCAGGATGAAGGCGACTATATCGTCATGCAATATGTGGACGGTGTGTCGCTGGATCAGGTAGTAAAATATAAAAAGCTCAGGATTGAGAAGATTCTCGATATCGGTCTCCAGGTTTGTAAAGGCATGATGGAGGCTCACTCAAAAAAAGTGATTCACAGGGATCTGAAACCCGGTAATATTATGATCGATAACCGCGGGGTGGTGAAGATTCTCGATTTCGGACTGGCAAAGATGAAAGATAGGGCGACAGCAACTGAAGAGGGGATCGCGGATACTCAACTCACTGAAAAAGGGCTTGTCATGGGGACCGTGGCTTACATGTCGCCTGAGCAAGTTCGCGGCGGGGTACTGGATACGAGAACGGATATCTTTTCCTTCGGTTGTGTTCTTTTTGAAATGCTCGAGGGTACCGATCCATTCCATGATACTGAACAAATAAATATTTTGTATAATGTCCTGAATCACGAGGTAAAATTTAAACGAAAGGTCCCTGCGAGGTTGAGGTCGATTATTCTGCGGGCATTGGCTAAAGATAAAGAAGATCGGTATAAAGATTTTTCCGAGCTGAGAGATGAGTTGGAGGATTTTCGCCTATCGTACCTGGGCATTAAAACCGGGAATGAAAAAGGTGATTATAAAAGGCTTTCCGCTTTGATAAAAAAAGGGAAGGTCTGGCAGGAAAACTACTCGTCATCAGGGGGCGAGGATCTTGATCAGATGGTTTTGAGATTGAAGAACATTCAAGATGATCAACTCCCCGCGTCCTATCAATCTACTTTTGGAAAAAAACGGATGAGAATCACTTTTTTCTTGTTGTTTCTGGTTGCTGTTTCTGCCACTTATTTTTTTCTGGGACAGAAATTAGGATTTCCGGGCTTGCAATCAGATGTAAGTTATATTTTACTCCGCAATTTTAAAAATGAAACCGCTGAAAAAGAATTACCCGCTATGATCAATTACTTGATGTACATTTCCCTCAATCAATCGACGAATGTAAAAACCGTAAGAGAGAATGAGCTTCCCGTATCTGCCGGAACCGGAAATGATCGCAAGTTGGCCGGCTATTTTGAGGAGAGATTTCCCTTCTCTTATGAAATTACCGGAAACATCTCCAATATTAAAGATATTATAAACATCGACGCGGTTTTAAAACCCTACAATTCCACTGGCCGGAGTTTTTCCATTACTATTCCCGGTCTTCAGGATCATGATTCGTTGCTGATACACCAGATCGATACCCTGAGCAAGAAAATTTTCCTACAATTGGAAGAGTTTAAATCGGAGGATATCGACGGATTCAAAAAAATTTCATGGTTATTTGGAAGTTCATGGGCAAAATTCGTTGTGTTCTACCAGGGCTTCGAGTACTATCGTCGAATGGAATTCTCAATGGCGCTCCAATATTTTTCGCAAGTAAGGGATTTGGTGGCGGCCAAATTATATCTCGCCGATTTGTACTCCCAGGCGACGTTTAAAATCAAGGCGGAAACGTTGCTGAACGAAATAATTCCAGAAATCGAGCGATTGCCGGACATATTCAAATTGAGAACCTTTTCGTTGCAATCCCGTATCAATTTCGAATTTGCCCGGGAAATAAATTATCTCAGGTTACTAAAGGATTACATACCATTTTCGAAAGACGTGACATTTGAAATTGCGGAATCTTTCTTCCGGCGAGCCCTCCATGACAAAGCCATTCCCTATTACCGGGAAACTCTCCAATTGCAACCGGATCATTCCAGGGCCATCAACCATCTGGCATATTGCTACAGCTTCCTTGGATGGCATAAAGAGGCGATTGATTTGTTCGAGCGATACCGGGACCTGGATCGCACGGCAAACTCGTTTGACTCACTGGGAGATGGGTACTTTTATGCCGGGGATTATATTTCGGCCGAAGCATGCAAAAAAGCCGCCGTCTCACTGGAAGACGAGGGTATTTTCTGGTCTTATCAGTCGCTTGCCAATATCGCTATCATGAAAGCCAAATTTAATGAAGCGGCTAATTATATCGACCAGTTTGACCGGGTTGTCGTTCCTAATCTCTCTGCTGCCCGCGGGTACTCCGACATGAAGCGGGCGTATATCTACTTTTTGAAAGAAGATTATCCGGAAGCATTGATCCAGGTTGATTCCTCCATTCATATTTTCGACGCTTCCGGCGCTGATACCGCGAGCGCTCTATCTCACTGGCTCAAGGGAAGGATTTTATTGAAGCAGGATAAACTGGAGGGATGCCGGGATGAATTGACCTGGCTTGAAAAATTTAGAGACAAGTATCGTTTATCGGAAGAAAATTATTCCACCCCATATAAATTCATGTTACACCTGAAAGCCTGCATTCTGGAACGCGAAGGTTATCATGAAAAAGCCGGGGATGTTTTCAGAAATCTCGTAAGCTTGAAGTCCCGTTTATCCCAGGCTTCCACATATTTTCACTCACAGTACTTCCATGCGGAGTATTCGGCGTTTTTAGCTCGCACCGGGAAATACAATCAAGGTTTGGAAGAGGTGAACCGCTGTCTCGATTTTAATCCCAATTATATTCCCGCCTTGTGGATCAAAGCCAATATCCTTGAAAAGCTAAGGCAGGAGGGGGCCGTTCAAATTTACGATCAAATCTCGGATTTATATGGGGATTCCTCCGAAACAAATGCCTTCAGGACCAAATTAAATACGGCGGTTTCGAAAAAGTAGCGTCCCGCTTACTCGATTATCTTTATATAATTTCCTGGCGTCAATTTATCCGTCAAACCGATCATATTTATCAGGCCGATTTGATCCCACAAAGTGTTTGGAATCCGTGAGTTTTCGAGAAAAGTTTTGAAAGTTTGCGGGGAGGTTATCTTTTGTAACTTAATCTTTAACGGTTTCCGGTTTATATGGCTACGGTCGTCCAGTTTTTTGAAGGAGGTCACGGATGTCTCGATGCTTCCTTTGTAATTTTTGTACTGTTCGGCGTTGGCCAGGCCCAAAAAAGAAAAAATCATATCACCTTTGCGAATGCAGGTCAGTTTTCCCTTGAGCATATTGTTCTCATCCGGGGTCTTGAAAATGATTTCATGAGCTTGATAAGAGTTTATGCTCCTGAAATTGTCCTGGAGAGATTGGGGATTCGATAATTTTGAAATAATCTCTCGGGAATATTGGTCCAATGGTTTACCGCTTTTTTCTGCGGAGAAAAGTACCACTGCGTTGCCGTCGGAAGGGGCCATCGTGACCCGCTCGGGAGTGTTTTGAATTTGCCAGCCCTGTGGGATGGCGAAGACAAAGCGCATGTCTGGGTGATAAAACGCGTTTCCAACGGCGTACCCCTGACGGGGATTGTTTCCGTAAATAATCCCGTTAACTCTTTCCAGGTAAGGATTTCGGCGAATCGCCAATTTGGAATCGTTTGAAGCCAGCAATCCGTTCACCCGGTCGATGCGACTCTGGGTCAACGGATGGGTGGATAGGAAATTAGGAAGGCCGCCGCCTCCCTTCATGTCTTTCAGCCGTTTAATGGAATCGAAAAAAGTGATCATCGCGTGGGGATTGTACATGGCTTTCCGCGAGTAATCCACTCCCAGTGAGTCAGCCTGGTATTCATCACTGCGGGAGAACTTCAGGAACAGTAGCTGCCCTGCGATCGCCGCTAGCGGCGTGTATTTCCGCACATCCTCGCTCAATTCTCCGGCGATGGCCAATCCTATTCCGAAGAGCAAGCTGCGGCTCATGGAACGCATTGAATGGCGGGCGTTCACATGGCCCAATTCGTGTGCCAGCACTGCCGACAATTCAGCCTCGTTGTTCATCATGGATAACAATCCCCGGGTTATGTAAATATAACCGCCGGGAGCCGCAAAGGCATTTTCCACCGCAGTGTCCAGAATCGCGAAATGATATTCGAGTTGGGGGCGGTGGGAATACGGTATGAGTTTGCGTCCTATCGAAGCTACATAGGCGGTCAATTGGGGATCGTCATACAGTCCGTATGTCTGGCGGATTCCCTGGTCAACTTCCCGGCCCATGGCGATTTCGTCGGCTTCCGAGTATAACATCAATTCTTTTTTGCCGGTTACCGGATTGACTGCGCATTGAATCAAGAAGATACTCAATGCCAGTACGAAAATAATTGACGTGATCGCTAACTGCTTCTTCATTCTACACCTCTTTAATGAATTATAGCTGTTTTTTCTGTGTTTACTTTCAATTTTTTCCATTTTTCATCGTCCACTTTACGGTGGGTTACCCGGATGATGATTTTGCCTGCGAATTGTTCATCGATTATTTTGAGTATTTCCTCTTCCAACTGTATATCGAGGTTCGAGGTTCCCTCGTCGATGATAATGATGTCCGGGTTTTTGATCAATGCCCTTACCAGGGCGATACGTTGTCGCTCACCACCGGAAAAATTGGAACCTTTTTCGGAAATTTTCTCATCCAGTCGATCCTGGAGGCTATTTATTTTCTCATCCAATTTGCATTTTTTTATCAGTTCCAGGATTTCCAGATCGGAGATATCTGTGTTATTGAAGACCAGGTTTTCCCTCAACGTTTTATTGAATAGAAAGATGTTCTGAGAAATGTATCCGATGCGCTCACGAAGCTTCTGGAGGTTGAGCTCCTTGATATTAACCCCATTGTATTCGATGGTTCCTTTTTGCGCCCTGTAGAGGCCAAGGAGCAATTTAATCAATGTCGATTTGCCGCTCCCGGACTTTCCTTCGATCAATATCTTGTCACCCCGGTTAATGGTGAAATTCAAATCCCGGATGATGCCTTCGTTTTCTTTGTAAGCGAATTCCACATCGCTGATGGCGATGTCCTGGATATGCTCGAGTTCCCCAACGCCGTTATCTTCCGGCAAAATATCCAGCAATTCCTTGATCCGGTCGTAACTGCGTTTGGCATAGTCGAACAGAATATTTACGTTGCTGAGATTGCGAATGGGGGCGTATACATACATCAAATAAGCGGAGAATGCCATGTAGCTGCCGATGGTCAGATTGCCTCTCACCACTTCTCCGATTCCGAAATAGAGGAGGAGTATTTGCCCGATATTGACAATAAAATCCAGAGCGTTTCTGTATCGTGACATAACCACGTTCCGTTTGACCTCTATATTTTGATAATCGCCCAATGCATTGGTTGCCCGCATTATACCTTCTTTTTCCTTGGAGAAGCTTTTCAGCACCTCCACCCCTTGAAACGTGTCGGAGAGTTCCCGCTCTAGTTTTGCGTTCTCTTCCAGTATTTCTTTGTTGATCTCCTTGATGTCTTTCTGGGAGGTAATCATTTTCAGCACCAGGAAGGGGAGAATCACAATGGAAATGAGAGTGAGTTTAATATTCATGGAGAGCAGGATGAAGAAAGTTCCAAAAAATTTGAACGCGTCCATGAAAAACATCACCAGTCCGGCGGAGAATATATAACTGAGCCCCGCCACATCGCCCCTGATTCTTCCCATCAAATAACCCGAATGGTTTTTGTCGAAGAAATCCATCGGGTAGAAAAAGACTTTTTTCAGCAGATCTGTCTGGATACCAAGGATGCTTCTTCTCTGAAATTTGAAGAACGAGACTTCGTTCAAATAGGAGAATATCCGTTGCAAAATAATCAACACAAGGAATATCAAGGTGAGATCCAATAATTTGTCATGACGTTTATTCATCACCACGTCGTCGATGGCCCATTTGGAAAACATTGGGTATACGAACGAAATAGCGGTGGAAACAATCAGAAAGAGTACCGGCACCAATCCTTTTTTCCAGTAAGGTAAAAAAAACTTCGCTTTTTCTTTAAAATCGCTAAACATAATTCATCACTTCCTCAAATTGGTTTATTTATTAGGGGTACTCACAATATTTTCTTTTCCGGGGAAAATGTATCTTTGCAGCTTATACAAATAATAATAAAAAATCGGCAACACAAACAGGATCAGGGTGGCGGATGTGGTCAATCCCCCGACAGTGCACAGCGCCAATGAAGACCAGATGTCGGATGAGTAGGGGCTCTTGAAGATGATCATCGGCAACATCCCCAGGACCGTGGTAGCGGTGGTCATGAAAATCGGCCGGATCCTCTCTTTGGTGCCGATGGTAATGGCTTCGATGATATTGTTGTTTTGGGCCATGTGCTGGTTGATGTTGTCGATCAATAAAATGGCGTTGTTCACCACGATCCCGAACAACAATATAACTCCGATATAAGCAGTGGAGTCGAATGAATATCCCATCACCACGAACGCGATAAACACTCCGATCAAGGCGAGTGGAATGGACAACATAATCAGGAAAGGCTGGAAGATGTTTTCGTAGAGGATGCCCAGAATCAGGTAAATCAGGAACAGAGAGAGTACAATGGCGAAATAGATCTGGCCTTCTTCCTCTTCCGTCATTCGGAACCGCCGTTCGTCCAGGCTCTTGTTAAAGCCCGGCGGTAATTCCAGGTTATTGTAAATGGTCTTGTGGAATCGGTCTGCCGATTTGGCGCTTCCTAAATAATCCCAACGCACCGCTGCCACATACTCCTGGTTTTCGCGGGTGATCCCCCCCTTCTGGGTGGTCATCTCCACATGTACGAGATCTTGCAACCGGAATGGGGCTCCCTGGAGCGTAGCCATATTTAGCGCCAGGATATCGTCCAATTCCAGATCGTCCAGGTCTGAAGCCTTGACTTCGATGGACAATTCTTTATCATTGTATTTCAATTTGTTGGTCTGGCTCCGTTCGCGTAACACTGTTTGAATCAAGTTCATCAAGTACGATGGTTCCATCCGGTAATTTTTGAGTTTGTCCCGGTCCAGTTTGAATGAATAGTACTTTTCCGTGCCCATCCACCAGCGTTGGATATCGGTCATTACGCTGACTTCCTTGATGCGGCGGTGGCTCAGGAGCGCTTTTTTCAATTCCTCCGCCACTTCTATCAATTTCTCGAAATTGTATCCTTTCATGGTGATGGAGTAGGGCATGTATGATCCGGTATCGGGGTTGTAATAGTAATTTTCCGGGTCGAATCCCGAAACGTTCACCCCGATTCCAGCCAGGTTGGTGGCGTGGCCGATGAGCTCCTGCTTTAGCTGGTAGGGAGCGGCGGAAAACTCGACCTCTTCGGGAAACGAGATCTCCATGAAGGCTCCCCTGGGATGAATGTTGGTGGAGATCTCTTTTTTGTATGGTTTGGACATCGCCAGATCTTCGAATTCCATGATGGCTTTTTTGATATCCTCGAATTCAGCTCCCGAAGGGAAGGTCAAGCTTACGCGAATCTGCTCTTTTGAATACCATGAGAAAAAATCGCCGAAAGAAACCTCTTTTTTAAAGCTGGAGAAGGAGGCGATTGCGATGACGACGATGGGGATTAGGATGATCAGCGGGTATTTCAAAATGAATGGGAAGAACCTTCCTATATTGAATTCCGCGTTTTGTTTCCTGACCCGGATCTTGATCCGCGAGCTGAGGGAGGGTATCAGGATAAACGATACCACAATAGAGGAGAAGAGCGAGATGGCGATGATATAGGCTAAAGGCATGTAATATAGTTTCAGGCGGCCTTCGAAAAATGCGAACGAGAAGAATACGATAATGGTGGTGACGGTCGAAGACAACACCGGTAAGAATACTGTTTTGGATCCGATGATGGCGGACTCCTGGAGATCGTACCCTCTTTCCCGGTACCGGAGGATGCTGTCGAACACCACCACAGCGTTGTCCACAAACAAACCGAATCCCAGAGCCAGGCCTGATAGTGTCAACAGGTTGAGGGACAACTCCACCACGTCCAGTTTTTTTAACACATAAATGGCGGTGAACGTGGCGAACACCGAAAAGAACACCGATGAAAAAATCAGGAAGGAGGATCTGATATCCCTGACAATGGCGATCAAGATGATGAAGATGATGACCAGAATCAAAAATGCGATTTTCAAGAGCTTGGAGATCCGTTCCCGCAATTCCTTGCTTTCGTCTTTTTGAATCACGAATTCGACGCGGTTCTTGAGTTTGTTGGCCAGGGATTGGAGTTTTGCCCGCACCTTTTCCGACATTTTAAGAGAGCTGGTGTTGGGTTGCTTGAACATCCTGATGCCGATCACTGGATTCGACTGGAATCTCTGCTCGCGGGTCAACTCCTGGTAGC
>JAHELQ010000336.1 GCA_024644125.1 Candidatus Aminicenantota bacterium
TGGCTGAAAAACCCTCAGTTGCCCGCGACTATGCCCGGGTGTTGAATTGCCGCAAGCAGGCGAATGGCTACTTTGAAGGCCCCAATCATATTGTGACCTGGGCTCTCGGTCATCTGGTCACCCTGGCGGAACCGCATCATTACGACCCCAAATTCAAGGAATGGCGTATGGAAGATCTCCCCATGATGCCGGAAAAAATGAAGCTGCAAATCATCGGGAAAACATCCCCGCAATTCCGCACCATCACCAACTTGATGAAACGCAATGATGTGGAAGAATTTATCATCGCCACAGACGCTGGAAGGGAAGGTGAATTAGTGGCCCGGTGGATTATGAAACTGGGAGCGTGGCGTAAGCCGTTCAAACGGTTGTGGATTTCATCCCAAACCGATGCCGCCATCCGGGACGGATTCAACAATCTCAAACCCGGCGCCAATTACACCAATTTATTCCACGCGGCGGTTTGCCGGGCGGAAGCCGATTGGCTGATCGGTCTGAATGTCACCCGCGCCCTCACGTGCAAATTTAACGCCCAATTGACAGCCGGTCGCGTCCAAACCCCCACTCTGGCAATGATCGTCAACCGGGAGAACGAAATCAAAAATTTCAAGCCCAGAGATTACTGGATGATCGAGGCGGACTTCGGCGATTACAAAGGCGCCTGGCGTACAAAAGACGGCAATAACAAATTTTACGAACGGGACAAGGCCGAAGAGTTGATAAAACGGTTGAGTGGCCATTTTGGAATCATCATGAACGTGAATATAGAGATCAAAGCCGACCCGCCTCCGCTGGCATACGATCTGACGGAATTGCAAAGAGACGCCAACAATCGCTACAATTTCTCCGCAAAAAAAACCCTCTCCATTACCCAGAGTTTGTATGAAACCCACAAGTTGGTGACCTACCCCAGAACAGATTCGCGATACATCACCTCGGATATGGTGGGCACAATTCCCCAAAGACTCAAGGCAATGGCGGTTGGGCCTTATGCCCCAATGGCGCAAACACTTCTAAAAGAAGTGTTGAATCCAGGTAAACGCCTCGTTGACGACAAAAAGGTTTCGGATCATCACGCCATCATCCCGACAGAGCAACCGCTCAAGCTCGCGGCGTTGACAGAAGACGAGCGTAAAATCTACGACTTGATCGCCCGCCGCTTTATCACGGTCCTATCCTCCCCTTACCGGTATGAGCAGACGACCATCGTAACGGTTGTCAACGGTGAACGGTTTTACACCAAAGGCCGGGTGGTGAAAGATCTGGGCTGGAGAAAAATCAGCCAGCCATTCGAAGAGGACGACGACCAGGAAAAAGAGCTCGGGGGACAGTCACTGAAAAACTTACAAAAAGGGATAAAAAAACAGGTCAACAGTCTCAACCTAAAGCAAGACAAAACGACTCCCCCCGCCCGTTATACCGAAGCCACCCTATTGTCGGCAATGGAAAGTCCCGGCAAATTCATCGACGATGCGAATTTGCGGGAATCAATCAAACAAGGGGGCCTGGGGACACCCGCCACCCGCGCGGATATCATCGAGAAACTCGTCGGCAACTATTATATAGAACGGCAGGGCCGGTCGTTGACACCCACATCGACCGGATTTCAGTTGATCGAATTGGTTCCCGAAACTCTCCGTTCCCCGGAATTGACCGCAAAATGGGAGATGCGGCTCGCCAATATCGCGAAAGGCGGCGAGAAACCCTGGGACTTTATGTCGGGGATTCGCGAGAACGCCCAACAATTGGTGGACTCTGTAAAAGCCGACACCTCCTCCTTTCAATTGGATAATCTCACCAAAACGCCGTGCCCGATGTGCGGGAAAAAAATGATGCAGATCAAGGATAAGGGCAAAAATGTACTGGTCTGCCAGGATCGCCGCTGCGGTTACCGGATGGACGACGGCAAAACCGACGACGGAGGCTTCCGCAAATCTTCAAAACGGGACCGCATGATGAACCAGCAGCTCATCAACAGGTTCACCGATAGTAAAAAGAAAATGGGGACCAGCCTCGGCGACCTCCTGGAGTCGGCGCTCACCAAAAAATAACTGGACTTGACGAAATAACACTTTCTTCCTATAATTATCGACAAAAGGGAATGAATATTCCTATTGGGAGGAAGAGAATGTTTGAAAGAATAAAAAAAACCAGCGCCGTTTTGGCGGCGGTAGTAATTCTAGTGACGGCGTCGCAACAATTGTCGGCCCATTGCCAGGTTCCCTGCGGAATTTACGACGATCAAATGAGAATCAAGATGATCTCGGAACACATCGATACCATCGAAAAGGCGATGAAACAGATCGCCGTGTTAAGCAATGAATCGCCTGTCAATTACAACCAGGTTGTCCGCTGGGTAGTCAACAAAGAAAAACATGCCGAAGAGATCGATGGTATCGTCGCCTATTATTTCTTGACCCAACGGCTCAAGCCAACGGATGCGACCGATAAGAAGCAATACTCTCAATATCTGGAAAAATTGGAATTGCTCCATCATCTGTTGTTTTACACCATGAAAGCGAAACAATCCACAGATGAAACACTGATTCCAAAGCTCAGGGAAATTTTGAAAAAATTCGCGACCGCCTATTTTGGCCCGGAAGAGCCCCATTCCCATTAAGGGGTCAATATCTCAGTTTTGCCGCCGTTGAATTTAACTTAACCGGGCTTTTACAGTCTATATTTGACATGGTTTCACAATAGTCGAATCAGGAGAAGAAGTAGCTCAAAATCTTAGAAATCCTTTATTGACAGCTACCCAGACGTCGTAAACGTTTTTTTGTCCCTTTGACAGCGTAGGGGCGGTCGCGTATAATGACCCCGTGAAACCAAGGAAAAATCACTTCGTAAATTTGAAATTTAGCGCCCTAAAGGAAGTCGATGTACAATAAATTGAAATTATCAAATTTTTTTTGCGTACCCACCGAACCTCGCTTCAAAACGGGGTATCAAACCTTTAAAAACCGTTGATTAGAAAGTGCGCCCCGAAGTCTTTTCTTCGGGGCGCATTTTCCGCAATGTTTCGTTTAATCTGAGCGGCTTTTATGTGCTCCAAAAAAAAGGGCCATGCGTAACGCATGGCCCTTGTTTTATTGACGATTCAACGATATTTTTTACTTCTGCAATTTCGACCGGATTTCACGGGCGAAATAGTTTTCGGAACTCAACGCCATTGGTACCGAAGGAGCTCCGGCGACAGCTTCCTTGACATCATACGCTGGCTGCGTGCCGGCAATCTCGAACAACTGGCGTCCGCGGAAACCATTGGTGCGACCTGCGACGGCAAACCGGTTCGCAGTGGCGATCTCTTTTTGAATGTCGGCGATGGTTTTGTAATCGAAGCCGGAATCGAAACCGGAAGCCAACTGAGCGATGACCTGCCAATTCTCTTTACCGGTTTTAGAGGATACAACCGGAGCGATCTGCTGCCATCTGCCATCACAGGCGGTGTACGTTCCGGGCTGTTCGATATAGGCCGCAGCCGGCAGAACGACATCGGCTTTTTTAGCGGTTTCGGTCTTTGCCATATCCATGACCACCATGAATTCGACGCCATCTAGAACGCCTACGTACTCTTCCGCGCCCAGGGGATCTTCGCCGAATACCAGAAGGCCTTTGATCTCGTTGGCTTTTAATTTTTCCACGAGATCCACTGCGTTGCCGTTTTTGACAAATCCGGGGAGATATCCGGGCATGGCGCCCATTTCAATAGCGCCCACAGTATTGGCAAAAGCGTTGAGTAGCAACAAACCATTGCCTTCTTTTAGAAGTCGGCCGGTCAAGAGCAAAACATTGCTCATACCTTTGACAGCCACGCTGGACTGGGGAGCGACGAACACTACATCGGCATCCTGCTCTTTCAGCATATTCGCCAACCGTCCCAGCGATTCCGCTTCGACTCCTGTTTGCCCAGCCACTTTGGCAGCGTCAAAACCGGAAACCATTTTTTCCAGTTCGCCGAATCCTGCGGCATCTTTATTTACATTGCCTGCGGCGATCAATTCACGGCAAACGCCGTTCATCAAGGCGCCTGCGGAACCGGGCTTCGCCGGAAGCCACAAATCGGCTATTTTTGCCGGTCCCTTCTTTTCGGGCGACAAAACCACGACGCGAGCTCCATTTTTCTGGGCGGCTTTGAGTTTCAAGTTCAACATGATATCGCCCTCTTCGCTTCCGGTACTCATGGCAACAATCACGCCGGCTTTGGCCAGATCTTCCAGAGATGCGGTGGACACGGTCATGCCCAGAGATTCATCCAGACTACCGTTGCTTCTGGCGGCGAGAGAACCGATCAGGTTTGTTTTCAAACCTTTGCGCGCCATTTTCTGGAGAACGAACAATTCTTCGTTGGACAATTTGGGAGACGCGATCACTGCTACCGATCCTGCGCCATGCTTGTCGGCGACCGCTTTGATTCCTTTGATGGCGGCATCGAGGGCGGTTTTCCAATCAACGGTTTCGCCTTTGATCGACGGCTGCTTCAATCGTTCGACACCGGTCAGGAACCGGTAACCGAAACGACCTTTGGGACAGGCGTACCCCTGGTTGATCGTTTTTTTGACCTCAGCGGAGGAGTTCGACACGAAGAAGATCTCGTCGGTGACGACTTTATAATTGATATTACATCCGAATGAACAAAAGTTGCATACAGACACATAATTGTCTTTAGGCAAGGTCCCCAAAATCTTGTGGGAGAAATTTTCGCTCAACGCGCCGGTGGGACAGGTATCGATACAGTTTCCACACGACACACAGGTGGTTTCCAACAGAGACCTTTCCAATGCAGGACGGACAACCGCCTTGAGTCCGCGATGGACAAAACCGAGGGCGGACACGCCCAACACTTCCGAGCAAGTCCTCACGCAACGGCCGCAGTTGATACATTTGTTTGGATCCATCACAACGAATGGATGACGGTGATCCACGGTGTATTTGTTGACGTCGCCCGCCAGCGTTTTGGCGTTGACTTCGAATTCGTCTGCGTATTTGCGCAAATCACAATCGTAATATTCCACGCAACCACATTCGAGGCACCGCCTGGTTTCGGTGCACACCTGGCTCTCATTGAGGCCGAGCTCCACTTCGCCAAAATTGGTGATTCTGTCTTTGACCGGAGTTTCAGCCATCTTTTCTTTGGCGATCCGTTCGATATGATCGAATTCCTCTTCGGGAATCTTATTGAATTCGTGTTTGAAACTATAAAATTTGAAAGAACCTTTTTTGGGTTTGCCGGTGGACAGGAAGCTGGCGATAGCGGTTGCCGCCTGTTTTCCCTGGGCGATGGCGCCGATGGCGGTCCATGGCCCGGTCACCACATCACCGCCGGCGAATACGCCTTTGATGGAGGTTTCGAGAGTGCTCTCCAATACCCGGATGGTGCCCCAACGGTCGAGATCCACACCGGTGCGGGGATCATTGAACGAGGTGTCGACAGCCTGGCCGATGGCTCCGATCAAATACTGGCATTCCACCACATATTCGCTGCCTTCGACCGGTACCGGACGGGGGCGGCCGCCGGCCTTGTCTTCCACCAATTCCATTTTCAAACATTCAATCCCTTTGAGTTTGCCGTTTTCGCTCACAATGGATTTGGGATTGGTGAGGAACAGAATCTCGACACCCTCTTCCTGGGCGGCGTGAATCTCTTCGTGATGGGCGGGCATCTCGTTGATGGAGCGGCGGTAAACGATTTTCACCTTGTCGGCTCCACAACGGAGAGCGGTCCTGGCGGCGTCGATAGCGGTGTTACCGCCGCCGACGATGACTGCGGTGCCTTTAAAATCTTTGGCTCCGTTCATCTCGACTTCCCGCAAGAAATCGATTCCCTTGAACACGCCTTCGATGGAGTCTTCGTCCTTCAGGCGCATGGTGCTCGCCATGTGTGCCCCGACGCCAAGAAACACACTGTCGAAACCCTGTTTGAACAATGACGGGATATCAAAATCCTTACCCATCGCCACATTGGTTTTCACTTCGACGCCGAGGTCGAGAATCCACTGGATTTCCTCGTTCAACGTTTTTTTCGGCAAACGGTATTCAGGAATTCCATATTTCAACATACCGCCCAATTCAGGCAGCTTTTCGAATATCGTCACTTTGTAACCGTCGAGTGTCAGATAGTACGCGCATGTGAGACCGGCGGGTCCGCCGCCCACGACAGCCACGTTTTTACCATTGGCGGCCTTGACCTTCGGCTGCCACTTGTGTTTGGCGTCAATGTCCGCCACAAACCGCTTCATGTAATTGATGCCGATGGTTCCATCCACAATATCCCTGCGGCACGCGTTCTCGCAATCGCGGACGCATACCCTGCC
>JAHELQ010000013.1:0-3271 GCA_024644125.1 Candidatus Aminicenantota bacterium
TTCCAAACCGGCAGACAACCATCACTACCTTCTAGCTGATAACCGCACCCTTTTGGAAGCGGCGCAAGAGGCCGCCCTGCGCCTGAACATCCCCGCCATCGTCACCTCCGCCACAGAACAAGGCGACGCCACAATCCATGCCCAATACACCGCCCAAACTATCCGCTCCATCATAGAAGGCCGCAATGCGCTCAAATCTCCCATCCTTCTCGTCAGCGGAGGCGAGCTCACTGTAACCATCAAAGGCAAAGGCAAAGGCGGGCGCAACCAGGAATTCATCCTGGCCTTGCTCCGGGAATCGAGACCTCTTTCCCACCCCTTCTTCGCAGCCAGTATCGGCACCGACGGCATCGACGGTTCCACCGACGCCGCAGGAGCGTGGATCGACGAACGTACCTTCGGTCGCGCCCTGAAACTCCATCTCGATCCGGACTCGTTCCTCCAGAATAACGACGCGTTTAACTTTTTCGCCCCCCTCGGGCAATTGATCTTCACCGGCCCAACGGGCGCCAACTGCATGGACCTTCGCCTCGTCTACATCCCCGCCGACGATGGCTCGTTCGCCAAAACAAAATCGCCAACGTCAACGCCATAAGCGCCTAACGAAGTACACCTTCCGCTTTATCTCATTTTATGTCACGGTTTTCGCTTGAAATAAATGAGGAGTTTGCCATGGAATCAAACGAGAGTAAGACAGATCGTCAAATTCGTTCAGAAAAAGGCAAGGACTATTGGCCGCCACTTTCGCAACAATGGCAATCCAGCGAAATGTCCACAAGGGGCGGGGGACAGGCGGATTATGCGGCGGCTAAAAATTTTTGCATATTTGTATACTGCGGCGGTCGAACCGGGCTTCGTTCAAATGCATATTTTAGCAGATATTTTCATATTTGAATATTTGTCCCTTGAGTTGCCATTCGAACCCGCCATCGAAGCCTTCGATCGACGTTTCTTGCCGAAGAAGAGATAGAGTGATCCCTTTCATCAAACGGGCGACGGATGCTGCTATCGAAGCTACCGATGCTAACGATCCTTCGTTCTCACTCCTGATGCCCAAGATCAGAATCCTGGAGCCAGATCTCCGGCTTCCTGGAATCAAGTCTGCAACTTGCGGATCGAGAAGAGAATTCCGAATTCTGCTTCGCCTGTCCCCATCTCTGCCCCCTACATAAACACGCCGCCGAACGAATCTCGCATGCATGTTCGCATGCAATGGCCACACCTGCTTTTTGTAGCGGCATCTCACTGTGCCCGCTCTCGATCCCCCCATCCGCGGTTTACCGGGCGGATGCACGCCAGGTTCCCATATTGCCCTACAACGAAAAATCGCGCGTCTCACCGGGGGGAATCATTGGGGAATCATTTACTGTTTTTTGAGGCGGATTAGCGTCTCAAACTGAAAAGACAGGGTTGAAACTTGATTTTTTTTCCGACGCGTGCTATCTATTATTACGGAGATAAAAGGAGGAAACAGCGATGAAACAAAAATTGAGTCTTGATGTTCTTGGAAAAAAAGAACTAAAGACCGCCAAAGGCGGCGTTCTCGCCGCCTGTTTGTGTGGCTGTCTCTGGGACCCGGATCCGGCGGTGAAGCCTGATTCGGTCCACAACCTCAACCTGCCGAACGGCGGCAATTGAACTGTAGAATTTTTTAAAAAAGGAGGAATTATTGAAAAAGAAACTGAATCTTACGGAATTAACTAAAAAAGAACTCAAAGCCATGAAGGGCGGCCAACCCGTATGCTTTTGCGTCTGTTATGTCGGCCCAAGCGGATCGAGCAACATCGCTAACACCCTGACTTATACGGATTATTAGGCTTAGCGCCCCAGTCTGAAACAGCCGTGTTTCATCTGGGGTCATTTTTTTGTAAAGGAAACGGCTGCAGGGGGCACAGTGCCCCTTGCAGCTTATAACGAGCATTAGCAATGTAAGCGAACTTTGTAAAATTAGGTGAATTAATGAACGGATGCGCGCTGATAAAAAGCAATCGAGACAATCATTATTTGTATGACCGCCGCCATGGAGCGACGATGTTCTGCCACCCTCTACTTTACCATTTTGTCGAGCTATCCAATCGAGGAGCGAACCCCGATGACTGGTTCGCAGGACTGGCGGAGGATGAGGTGGCGATCGAGAACTACGGAATGGTATCCAAAAACCAATTGGCATACTATCTTCAAAAATTTAATCTCATGAAAACAAACGGCTACTTCGAACCATTCGACAACGAACATTTCCTGAGCGGACGTCTCGATGTGAAGGATATCGAAATGGCATTGGCCAATATCCGGCAGATCACCTTTGAAGTGACCGACGCTTGCAATCTAAAATGTGAGTACTGCGGATACGGCAAATTTTATTCCGATTACGACAGCCGCGAAGGCAAACAATTGGATGTCGAGGCAGGCAAACGAGTACTGGACTATCTTCTGCAATTGCTGAACTCCCCCCTCAATTCTTCACACCATCTCCCGATCTTCATCGGCTTTTACGGCGGCGAGCCATTGTTGAACATGGAATTTATAAAAGAGATGGTGGCATACATAGAGAGTCTTGACTTCAAACACAATCACGCAGTATTCTCCATGACCACCAACGCGATCTTGCTGGAAAAGCACATGGACTACCTGGTGGAGAAGCAATTCACGCTGTTGGTCAGCCTGGACGGAAACGAAGCGGGAAATGGATACCGCGTCTTGAAAGACGGCAGCCCCGCCTACCCCCATATCATCCGCAACCTCGAAGCCTTACGCGCTAAATACCCGGATTACTTTCTCGGCAATGTCAATTTTAACGCCGTATTCCACAACAAAAACGATGTGGAGGGACTGCACAAATATTTCAGGCAGACCTTCGACAAAACCCCTACGTTGAGCGAGCTGAACACCACCGGTATCAAGGAATCCGTCAAGGAGGAATTCTGGACCACCTATGCCAATGTCCACGAGAGTTTACTCCAATCGGAAGACTACTCACTGATCGAAAAAGATATGTTCATGCGCCTGCCCAACATCCAGAGCGTGGGTATCTTTCTCGACCAATTCAACGATTTCATCTTCCGCGACTACAATAACTTCGCTTTCGCCAACGAAAACCCCATGCGAATTCCCACCGGGACCTGCCAACCCTTCTCCAGAAAAATATTCATCACTGTGAACGGTAAAATCCTCCCCTGCGAACGGATCGGCCAGCAACATAAACTGGGTTTCGTGGACGCCGCGCATATGGAGATCGATTTCCAGAAAGTGGCGGACCTGTACAACAGTTATT
>JAHELQ010000013.1:3281-24655 GCA_024644125.1 Candidatus Aminicenantota bacterium
GCTCCAATTCCGAAGTGTGCATGCAGTGCATCTTCAACCTGGATATCGAAACGCCGGCCCCAAAATGCAAAGGAATGATGAGCGACACTCAGCTCTCGAAGCTCCTTTCGTCCCAGATCTCATACATCGAAGACAATCCCCTGGTCTATACCAAAATCATCAAAGAGGTCATCATTGAATAAATTGAACAAACCGCAAAGTCAAACCAAATACTGGTTCTATCTGGACAACTATGTGTACGTAGTTTGGAAGAAAGATTCGGCGCTTCTTTACAATCCCCTGACTGGACACATGCAAGAATACATCGCTGAACCGGAAATCGTCAAACTTCTCAAGCGCCTCCACCACCCCCGCAACCTGCTGGTGATTCCCCTATCGTCGAAAGATATGGAAAATCCAGCTCTCGCCCGATTGGTACAGGATGCCCGCCGCCACTTCATGGGAGACATAGTAGAGCAGCGGCGCTCAAACGGCCGGCCGGTGCAGATGCAACCGATATTGAAAGTGCGTCGGGACGCCGACAAAATGAAGCGGGAAGCGACGCGATCGGTGGGAGAGGAGATGATGAAATACATCAACGAGCTAAACCTCTACCTCACCAACTCATGCCCGCAGTCCTGCGCCATGTGCGACAGCGCCTACCGGCAATTTCTCTGCTGCGCCAAACACCCCAACCCCAACATCCAACAGCACCTGTCCCCCATTCACATTGAATATGTGCTCGACCATCTATCGCGTGGAAATCTGGATACAATAAATTTTTTGGGAGGAAACCCACTTGACTACAACCATTGGCGCCAGTTGAACGTTTTGCTGGACGGCCGGGAAATCAAGAAGGTATTGATTTGCCACTACAAGAATCTCACCGCGCGCGCAAAAGACCTCAAAACTATTTTCGACCAAACCTGGCGCTTAGAAGTGCTTGTCGATTTTTCGCAGAACGACGGCGTTTTTTTGCAAACCGCCTACAAGATTCAAGAAATGAGAGTCCCGTACTCCGTACACTTCATCGTGAAAAGCGAAGCGGAATTCGAAAGAGCGGGGGCTCTGAGCGAAAAGCTTAACCATACGGAAATACAATATCATCCCTTTTATGACGGCACAAACGAAGACTTTTTCCGCAAAGGAGTTTTTATCGACCGGCAGACCCTGGGGAATTCACGACCAACCAACCGGGACATTTACGCCCGGCGGGCCGTCAATCCCCTGCACTTCGGCAACCTCACAATATTCGCCAACGGCCATGTGCACGCCAATGTGAACGCCGGGCGATTGGGAATTCTGGGGCGGGATTCCCTGTACGACATGGTGTTCAAAGAAATGCACCGCGGTACCTCCTGGCGACGGACGCGACTCAAGGTCGCTCCCTGCCGGGAATGCCTCTACAACGCCCTATGCCCGCCTCTATCCAATTACGAATACACCTTCGGCCGAAACAACCTCTGCGACATCTACGAGGCCTACCCGTAGGGCGGTCGGGAAAACAAAAGGTATACTCGCGTCATATGCGAGTAAAGGGTTGCATTTTAACACGTTTTTTATTAATATAATTCAATGGAAGAAAAAAAAGTATTAGTAATAGACGACGAAGATTTTATCAGGGAATTAATCTGTGACTTTTTAGAGTTCGAGGGTATCGCATGCGATGAAGCGGAGAACTCCCAGCAGGCTCTAAGTTTACTCTCCAATAACGATTATGCGCTCATCTTATTGGATCGCCACCTTCAGCATCAGGAGGCCGGAGAAATAACGGCGGAAATAAAAAAGATCAACGACGAAATACCCATCGTCATTCTCACCGGCGACCACCTTTGCAACGATGAATACCTCGATAGTATCGGGGCTAACGGCGTTATTTTCAAACCCTTTAAGGTAGATGAATTCATGCAAAAAATCAAGCTTTTCCTGGAGAATAAATGAAAAAAAACCTTTTAGCCTGGTTCATCATTTCCTTTTGTGCCTTGAGTATGTTCCCGGCGGAGATCATGAAACTATCAGAAATCCGTGCCGGAATGGAAGGAACAGGCAAAACGATTTTTAAGGGTACAAAAATAGAAACCTTTACGTTCAAGGTACTGGGATTCATCGAAAAATTCGCTCCCGACAAAGACCTCATTATCGTGGAATTAAACGCCCCCGAATTGGAAGGGGGCGGAGTCATCGCAGGTATGAGCGGAAGCCCGGTATATATAGATGGGAAAATAATCGGAGCCGTCAGCTACGGTTTTTCGTTTTCCCGCAAACCGATTGCCGGGGTTACACCCATCGAAAACATTCTGGAAACGTCCGACTACAACCAGATGGCTTATTCCATAGATATCTCGAACATCAAAGTGGAGTTCGATCCTCAGAGTAACAAAAACATTGCGGAACTGATCCAGACAGAATTGGGACGGAGGATAAATTTTTCCCATCGCGAAGGAGTTCAACCCATCAAGCTGATCGGCTCCAACAAAGGAATGAATCCCGCAGCCCTCGCTTACCTCGAACCGGTATTCACACCGATCGGCAGCGTGAAAGTTTCCCAGGATTTGACCAAACCCAATGTGGACCAGAAATTGTTCCAGATCGAACCGGCCGACGCGGCGGCGATCCCCCTCATACGGGGAGACTTCGAGTACTCGGCCTCCGGCACAGTCAGTTACGTGGATGGAAACAAAGTTTACCTCTTCGGGCATCCCTTCTTCAACCTGGGAACAGTGGATTTCCCGCTTCACAAAGCCGAGGTGGTGTCGGTGGTGCCGTCATTCGAAAGCTCCTTCCGGCTGACCGCGTCCAAAAACATGATCGGCTCGGTGGTGCAAGACCGCTTCAGCGCCATTCAGGGAGAATTGGGCATCGTGCCATATATGATTCCCATGAAAGTCTTCCTCAAAAACCGCAACCGGAAGTTCGAAATCGAAATGGTCAACCATCCGCTCCTAACGCCGGCGCTGTCAGCGATATCGATCGAAAACATCTTCATCTCCGAATTCCAGCAAGTGGGCTTCAATTCTATCACAGTGGACGCCAAGATCTTCATTGAAAACGAACAAAACATCGTTATAAGCGACATGTTCAGCGGCACCAGCGCATTCGGGGATTTCTCCAACCTCCTTCTCGCTGTCAATTTTTTTCTAATGAACAACAAAGAGAAGAGGATAAAAATTCAGAAAATGGATTTTGAAATCAGCGGCTCCGAGCTAGTCAAACGGACAAACCTGGAAAATGTGATCATCAATAAAAACGCCTTTAATCCAGGCGAAATCATCAATGTAAAATTATTTTTCAACAACGAGCGGGGCAATCTGGTGACCGACGAGGTCCAACTCAAAGCCCCCAACATGAAACCCGGCTCCACCTTTTATCTCATGGCGGCTGACAAAGACGAAATGGCCAGGTTCGACTCCAAGAATATCAAAAGCAACTATTTCCCGATCAAACTGAATAACCTGATTCGCGCCATCAACAACCTGCGCAAAAACAACCGGGTCTATTTCAAGTTATTGGCTCCGGCCGAAGGTTTGTTCATCAACGGCTACGAATATTCGAACCTTCCCCTCAGCATGCGGGACGTGTTCATCTACAACTCCACATCCGGAGTGGAATCGGAAATCAAATATTCCACCCTGATGGAATACCAAATGGAGGTTCCAGCGGTCGTAACCGGGAAAAAACTGTTCAAACTAAAAATAAAGGAGAAATAAGAACCTTATGATAAAACAAATCATTGTATTTTTGCTCGCGATAGTATTGGTGTGCAATCTATTTCCCGTTGAGGTCAAAAAAATAGAAGTAAAAAACTACCAGGACTTCCAAAAAGGGGAATTCGACGCCACCAACATCGATGGTATGGGAAGACTGTTTATCGGCCCGCAGGTCAAGATGATTCAGGGACCGGCCAGCGAATACTATTTATCCCTCGAATTCGCAAAAAACGGTGATCTTCTTTTGGGTACCGGGCACAAGGCCGCGGTTTACCGTATCAAGCCCCTAACCGGCGAAGCCGAGGAGATCTTCACTTCACCGGAACTGGATGTGTACGCGTTATTGGCCAGACCAAACAACGACATCTACGTAGGTACCTCCCCAAACGGAAAAATCTATAAAATCGGAAAAGATAAAAAAGTCGAAGAGATAGCAGATTTCGACGAAAAAATCATCTGGGATATGGTCGAGGACCGGCAGGGCAACATCATATGCGCGGTGGGCAACAATGGCGGCATCTACCAGATCAAAGCTCCCGGGGAAGCGACAAACATTTTCCAATCGGAAGACGCCCATATTGTCAGTCTATGCATTGGCAAAGACAATTCGATATTGGCCGGCAGCGGCGACCGGGGCATCTTGTATAAAATCGAGAACCGGAAAGTGGATGTGCTGTTCGACGCCCCATTCGAAGAGATCAAAGGCATCGCGGAAGATCCGGATGGCAATATCTACTTCTCCGCCTCCCGAGGCGTACGCTCCCAGGGAGACCCCCCGAGGGAACGGATCGAACCTTCCTTCAACGGAGAAAAAGGAGACAAAAAAACCGCCACCAAAGAAAAATGCGCACTGTACCGCCGCTCCACCAATGGAGCCGTGGAGATGATCTGGTCCTCAAAAACCGAATACATCTATTCCATCCACTACGACCAAACCTCCAAATGCATTATTGCCGGAACCGGAAATGGCGGACGGATTTATAAAATCGAAAAAGACGGTAGTTTTTCGCTTCTTTTCGAAAGCGAATCGGCTCAGGTATTCAAAATCAAAGGCAATGAAAGCGGAATCACATTCATCACCAACAACACAGCTTCGATCAATCAGATTCAGGAGACGTTGAATCCCAGAGGTTCCTATCTTTCAAAAATTTTCGACCTCAAAGTACCCTCCCGCTTCGGCCGTTTATACTGGGATGCGGAACAGGAAGCCGGCACACTGGTTCAATTTTTCACCAGAGTCGGCAACTCGAACATCTCCGACAAGACCTGGACCGAATGGTCTCCACCCTATACAGATCCGGCGAACTCACTCATCGGGCTGAACGGTTACCGGTACATCCAATTTAAAGTAGTACTGAACTCTTCCAACACCGGTAAATCTCCTTTATTGAACTATTTCACCTCCTATTACATCCAGGCGAACCTCACTCCTCAGGTGAAAAGTCTTACTGTCGGCCGTCCCGGAAATCCAGAACCCAAAACTGACCAAACCAAGGAGATAAAACCAAAAACCGGTTACTTGACGGCAGAGTGGTCGGCAAACGATCCGAACGGCGATACATTGAAGTACGATGTATTTCTGCGCAAAACCAGTGACAAAAACTGGATCGCCTTCAAACAGGATTTCACTGAATCCAAATGCCAGATTCCCACAGAGATGTATGAAGACGGAAAATACATATTGAAAATCGTCGCCGACGACAGTCTGAGCAACCCACCATCGGATTACAGAAGCCACGCCATGATTTCCCAATCGTTTTCAATCGACTCCACAGCTCCCGTCTTGAATGACTACTCGGTACAAAACAACCAGATGACTTTCACTGTGAGCGACAACATATCCATCATCAAAAACGTATTGTACTCCTTTGACGGAAAACTATGGTACCCGTTGGCGCCGTCGGATATGATCTCCGATTCCACCGCCGAGAATTTCAAAGTGAACGTGAGCCAACTCCCCCGCCAGAATAAAAATATTATATTCTTGAAATTAATTGACGAATACGACAACACCAAAGTATACCAAAAGGAATTGTGATTTTGAGTAATGGCAACTAAAGAGGTGATTGAATGAAAATACACGAATATCAGGCAAAGGAACTGTTTAAAGAGTACGGAGTACCAGTGCCCCGGGGAATTATGGCGGAGGAACTGGACAAAGCTATAGATGCGGCAGAAACACTGGGATACCCTTGTGTCATAAAAGCCCAGGTCCACGCCGGCGGTAGAGGAAAAGCCGGTGGTGTGAAACTGGCGAAAAGCCCGGAAGAGGCCCAAAAATTCTCGGGGGAAATCCTCGGCATGACGCTCATCAGTAAACAAACCGGCCCGGAAGGCAGATTAGTGCGAAAAATCCTCGTAGAAGAGGGCATGAATATTCAAAAGGAGCTTTATCTGGCCATCATCATTGACCGCGAAAGCGAAGTTCCCGTTATAATCGCGTCAACCGAAGGCGGAATGGAAATCGAAGAGGTCGCGGAAAAGAACCCCGAGCTTATCTTCACAGTAAAAGTACACCCTGTTACCGGTCTCTCGGATTTCCACATCCGTAATTTGGCGTTCAACCTGAATCTTACCAAACCTCAAATGAAAAATTTTAGCAATCTGGTACGGGGACTGTACGCCCTGTTTTTGGAAGAGGACGCCTCCCTTGTGGAAATCAACCCACTGGTGATCACCGACAAAGACGAAATAATAGCATTGGACGGCAAAATCAATTTCGACGACAACGGACTCATGCGCCATCCCAAAATCGCTGCGCTGCGGGATATCCATGAAGAAGAGCCTCTGGAAGTGGAAGCGTCGAAATTCGATCTGAATTATATAAAACTGGATGGCAACATCGGCTGCATGGTAAATGGAGCGGGCCTGGCAATGGCCACAATGGACATATTGAAATATTTCGGTGGAGAACCCGCCAACTTTTTGGACGTCGGCGGCGGCACATCGGAAGAGCGTGTCAAAGAGGCTTTTAAAATTCTACTGGCCGACCCGAACGTCAAAGCCGTGTTCGTGAACATTTTCGGCGGTATCGTTCGCACCGACCTGGTGGCCCGCGGCATAGTCAACGCGGTAAAAAATATCCAATTGAATGTGCCCATCGTCATCCGCCTGGTGGGCACGAATGAATTGGAAGGCCGGCGGATCATCGCTGAATCGGGCATCGATTTCGTCTCGGAATTGGATCTGCGAACTGCCGCTGAAAAGGCAGTGACACTGGCAAAAGGGGTATAACATGGCAATTCTGTTAAATAAAGATTCTAGAGTCATTGTTCAGGGATTTACCGGCAAAGAGGGATCGTTTCACGCCGCGTTAATGATCGAATACGGCACCAATGTCGTCGGCGGAGTGACGCCGGGCAAAGGCGGGACCACCCATCTGGATCGCCCGGTATTCAATACCGTGGAGGAAGCGGTGAAAAAAGAGGGAGCCAATGTTTCGGTTATTTTCGTTCCTGCCGCATTCGCCGCCGATGCGATCCTCGAATCCGCATCGGCTGGAGTCGAGCTTGTCATCTGCATCACTGAAGGCGTACCCGTCCTCGATATGGTAAAAGTCAAAAATTTTTTGAATACCACCCGCACTCGGCTTGTCGGTCCAAACTGCCCCGGGGTTATCACCCCCGGAGAAGCGAAAGTGGGAATCATGCCTGCCCAGATCCATCAAAAAGGCAGTATCGGAGTGGTTTCCCGCTCCGGCACCCTTACCTACGCTGCGGTCAACCAGATCACAAAGTTGGGAATGGGACAATCCACATGCGTGGGTATCGGCGGCGATCCCATCATCGGAACCAATTTTATAGATGTACTCAAACTGTTCAAAGACGATCCGCAAACCGAAGCTGTTGTCATGATCGGTGAAATTGGCGGCTCTATGGAAGAGCAGGCTGCCGCCTACATCGAGCGACACCTGGGAAAACCGGTGATTTCTTTTATTTCCGGCCAGACAGCTCCTCCCGGTAGGCGGATGGGCCACGCAGGCGCCATCATTTCCGGAGGTAAGGGAACCGCCAGTGAAAAAATGCGGATTCTCCGGGATTGTGGTATCACGGTTGTTGACAACCCTGCGGACATCGGCATCACAGTAAAAAAAGTTTTAGATGAAAAACGTCAGGAATTATGAATAAGAAGGCCGGCGACACAGCTCAAATACGTTTTAAAGCCCAGGAACACAAATTCGGTAAAAACCAGGTGTACGGAGAAAATGATCTGGTTTTTACAGTCATCAAAGGCAATGAACTGGATTTTGGGAAAACGTATTACCTGACCAAAAAGAGTATAATGATCGGCAGGGACAAACATGTCGATCTACTAATCGAAGACCAGGGAGTCAGCCAGCAGCACTGCAGGGTGGATATCAAAAAATACGATGAAATGGAACTGGTCATCATTACCGATTTAAGCTCCACTAACGGCACATATGTCAATGGAGAGATGATCCGGCAAGCGGAAATCAATCCCGGAGACCGGATCGAAATCGGTGAAACGATCTTACGCTTCGGTTTCAGTGATGAAATCGAAGAAGATTACCATGCCAGACTATTTAGTATTGCCACCACAGACTCCCTAACCGGTTTTTTTAATAAACGCTTCATTATGACCGAGTTGGAGAATCAGTCCCGCATCGCCAAACGGAACAACCGGATATTCTCTATTTTTCTTCTGGATATCGATAACTTCAAAGAGATCAACGATACTCTGGGCCACATCGCCGGCGACGATTATTTAAAAAAGATAGCGGAAATTATTCGATCGAGCCTCCGCGAACAGGATCTGGCCGGGCGTTTTGGTGGGGATGAAATTTTGATCATTCTTCCGGAAACCGACATTTTAGGCGCGATGCAAGTAGCGAATAGAATCAGAGGGGAAATCGGAAAAATCTCCCTCCCTTCCTCTCCCAGACTGGTGAAAGCGACTATCAGCGGAGGTATCGGCCAATTCGGCATACATGGAAATTATCCCGAGGTATTATTGAAGAAAACAGACGATGCATTGATGTCGGCGAAACGCCAGGGGAAAAACCTGGTGGTCGAAGCTGCAGAGTGACCATCGATGCTGCGTAAAAGTTATTTGAATGGAGGTACTGAAATGAATGAAAAAGGAAAAATCACGATTGGGGGACTCATTTTTTTGCTCCTCTTTATATACGGGACATACGCCTCATTTATCTACCTGGGTGCAAAAATCGAGAAATCCCAAATCGCAAACGAAGTAAAAGATACCATCGGATTACATAGGGGCGGTGATTTTACGGCGGCCAAAGCAAAGGAGGCAATCCAGGAAATTCTTTACAAACGGGATATCATCTTTACCGAAAAACACGAGAGTCTCGTAGACGTGCAAATCAACCGCCAAATGATCGAATACTATTACACCTTCGAGATCGAGATGGACTTCTTGTTTTTCAAAAAAAGAATGGTCGTTGAGAATGAAGATAGAATGAGGAGTTATGAATAGCAGAGACAATGATTTGTCGAGGATCAAAATGTTCCTCGGCTTTATCGTGTTTGTCATCTTGATCTTGATATTGAAGGAACTACGCACGATATTCGTGCCCCTTTTCATGGCGTTGCTCCTCTATTTCCTGTTCAATGGAGTAGTCAAACGCCTGACATACCTCAAGGTTCCAAAATTTTTGATTCTTTCCTTCCTACTCCTCTTTATCTTTATTGTTTTTTACTTTTCCGGCGTGCTTATTTTCGGCGGCGTAACCTCATTTATCGACAAATTCCCCGCTTATAGCACCAAAATCACAAGCATGCTCACATCCCTATGGGATCAATTGAAAATCCCGGTGGCAGACGTGAACCATTATATCGAGCGCTTTGATTGGGGGCAACCAATCAGCGCGCTCACCACGTTACTGTCCAAAACCTTCGGATCTTTCGCCGTATTTCTAGGCAATTTGGTCCTGGTCATCATTTTTTTGATGTTTATGCTGGCGGGCCGTACGTCGTTGATGTTACGGGTCAAAAAAGCGTTCAAAGAATCCCAGGCGGACCGATTGATATTTATCGTCAACTCAATTGAAAACCACGTTCAACATTACCTGGTGATCAAAATATTCGTCAGCCTGTTAACCGCCATTATCGGAGGTATGATTATTTTCGCCGGAGGAATCGATTTCGTCGTCTTCTCCGCCGTCTTAATATTTGTCCTAAATTTTATTCCGAATATCGGATCGATTATTGCGACTGTATTCCCAGTCTTGATCGGTTTGATAAACTACGGCCTCTCCATCAGAGTGCTGTTGGTGGGAGCGGGCCTGATCCTCACGCAGATGATCATCGGCAACGTTGTTGAGCCGAAAATCACAGGTAAAAACCTGAACCTATCCCCGATCGTCATTCTAATCTCATTGGTTCTCTGGGGTTGGCTATGGGGAATAACAGGGATGATTATGGCGGTGCCCCTGACCAGCGCCATGAAAATCATATTCGAACACATAGAGATACTCAAACCCATTGCGAGCCTGATCAGCGCTGAATAGAATCAATAGACAATTTCAACCGAGTCCTCGCCGGTCAGGATTTCAATATCTTTCTTCATGGCCACAGTAGCCTTGAGGCCGGCGTTTTCCGGGCAGCCAATGATCGTCTTGTAACCGTCTTCTTTATAGATTTCCACTGAGTAGGGAACCGAATCCGCGTGCTCCCCCAGCTTTTTGCGCAATTTTTCGTTGAACTTCGCGTTCAATTGACTGTATTTTATCTTTATCACCACTTTTTTCGCTTTCCGCTTCAAAAAACTTTCCAATTCCGTAATATTTTCCAGATACAGATTCGGAATGGAATCATCATTGTCGGGCAACATCGCTTCCAATAAATAGGGGAAATCCATTTTGATTTCGTCTTTAATATCGTCCCAGGCAAGCCTGCTTCCGTTTTGGCGGGAATACATATTGCCGTTTGTCCTTTTTTTGCTGTTGAAAACCAATACCTTGATGCGCCCTGTCAGATCTTCGAAAAACAATTCCCCGTAAAAATCGCCGCGTTTGGATTTTCTCTGCTTAATCTCCGTAATGACCCCACCGAGTTTTACCTTTTCACCTTTAAAATCTTTGATCTGTGAAATGGTGGTGTTGGAAACCTTGCCGATTTCCTCCTGATATTTTTCAACCGGGTTATGACTGATATAAATGCCAGCCACCTCCTTTTCACCTTTGATCATGTCGGACTCCGTCCACTCAGGTTGCCCCAGGTAGAATGCCGGAACAGCAATATTCGAGATCCCTTCCTCCCTCGCGAAAAGCGACAGTTGTTGTTTATCGCGATTGCTCTGTATAGCCACCGCCTGTTTGATCACATCCTCGACGCTGTTGAACAAGGCGCAACGCTTCATATTGAAGCAATCCATCGCTCCCGATTTAACGAGACTTTCAATGACCGATTTATTCACTTTGGTTAAATCGATACGTTCGATGAAATCAGAATAATCTTTGTATGGCCCCCCCTGGTCTCTACTGGTAATAATGCTGCTTATAGCAGTGCCGCCGACATTCTTCAGCCCCTTCAATCCAAAACGAATGGCGGTGGGACTTTCAACCCTGAAACTTTCGAAGCTTCTATTGATATCCGGAGGGAGAACATCGATCCCCATTTTTTTACTTTCGGAGATATACTGGATTACCTTGGAAGTGGTCGTGGTTTTATCCGATTCATTGGTTAGGTGAGCCGACATGAAATAAACCGGGAAATGGGCTTTCAAATAGGCGGTCTGGTATGCCAGGTAGGCGTAAGCGGTGGAATGTGATTTGTTGAAGCCATACTCCGCGAATGTGCTCATCTGGCTGAACAATTCCGCCACGTTCTTCTTCTCGAATCCTTTTTTCTGAGCGCCGGCGGTAAATTCTTTTTCCAGGGCCGGAAGCTTATGCACCTGCTTTTTCCCCATGATCTTACGCATCTCGTCCGCTTTACTCATGGAAAAACCGGCGATAATGACCGAAATCCTCATGACCTGCTCCTGGAACACAATGATGCCGTATGTATCTTCCAGTGTATCCTTGAGTTCCGGGAAAAGAAAGGTAACCTCCTCCTGCCCCAGCTTACGCTTCACATACAAATCCGCCATTCCGGAACCCAACGGACCGGGCCGGTACAACGCGTTTAGAACAATCAAATCTTCAATTCGCTGGGGCCTGGAGCGTTTCAGATAATCACGCATTCCCGAACTTTCAAATTGGAAGATACCGTCGGTGTCTCCCGCCTGAAATATATTATAGGTCTTTTTATCGGACAACGAAATTTTATCCAGGTCGATCTCGATTCCCTCTACCGTTTTCACTTCATTGAGGATATTTTTTATAATGGTAAGGGTTTTCAAACCCAGTATATCCATTTTAAGAAGGCCAATCTCTTCGACTTCTTCCTTCTCGAACTGGGTGACGATATCATCTCTGGTTTTATATAGCGGCATGAATTCCGTCAATTTTTTAGGGGCAATCACGACGCCGGCCGCATGCATCGATGTATGGCGGACATTGTTCTCCAATTTCAACGCAAAATCGATCAACTCCAACGCCTTTTCGGTGCGCTTGACCTCTTTGACCAATTCTTCGTTTCCATCGATTTCCGCCTTCAGTTTGACCTTCGGCCCATCGGGAATCAACTTAGCCAATTTGTTGACATTACTGAGGGGAATCTCAAGTACCCGGCCGATATCCCGGATCGCCATCTTGGCCTTCATTTTACCAAAGGTCACAATTTGACAAACACTCTCCTCGCCGTACTTTTCGCGAATATATTCAATGATTTGATCGCGCCCTTCGGTATCAAAATCAATGTCGATATCAGGCATGGAGACTCTTTCGGGATTCAGAAACCGTTCAAAAATAAGATCGTAATCCAGAGGATCGATCTTGGTAATATTCATCATATAGGCCACAAGGCTGCCCACAACCGAACCTCTCCCAGGGCCTACGGGGATTTCCCGCTCAATGGCGAAACGGATGATATCCCACACAATGAGAAAATATCCGGGAAACCCCATTTCCCTGATTTTTTCGATCTCATAGCGGAGGCGCTCCTCATAATCGGCAATAGTGAGCTTTTTGCCTTTGAGAAGCGCGCGCTTCTGCTCCAATCCTTGCCAGCAGATTTTCTCGAAATACCCATCGATGGTCATCTCGCCCGGCGGCTTGAATTCCGGCAAAAAATACTTCCCCAACTTGAATTCAAAATTGCATCTCGACGCGATGTCCATCGTGATGTCGATGCAGCCGGGGATATGGTCGAACAGCGCCCTCATCTCCTGGCTGGACTTTAGAAACATCTCATCAGACTCTTTTTTCATCGCCCTATCGGGATTGGACAATACATCGTTGGTTTGCAGGCAAATCAATATTTCGCGGGCATCCGAGTCTTCCTTGTTCAAGTAGTGAACATCATTTGTAGCGACAATAGGGATGGACAGATCCCTACCCAATTGAACCAATTGGGGGATAACCGCCTCTTGCTGCTCCATAAAATGATTCTGTATCTCGAGATAATAATTTTCCTTAAATACATCCCGGTACCATTTGGCCGCCTCGTACGCCTTGTCTTCACGCCCCCCCAGGAAACAGTATGGGATCTCTCCTTGAATGCAAGCCGAGAGAACGATGAGTCCGTCCTTGTGCTTCTCTAGAAGCGCCTTGTCCACCCTCGGCCTACGATAGAATCCCCTGGTAAACGATAGGGTGATTAATTCCGAAAGATTGCGATACCCCTGGTCATTCTTTACCAGAACCACCAGATGGTGATAATTGAGCTCGTTGCTCTTCCTGTCGGGCTTGTCCAGCATCGACTCGGGAGCGACATACAACTCCGAACCGATAATCGGCTTGATTTCGTTTTTTCTGGCGTTTTTATAAAAATTGACCGCCCCAAGAATATTACCGTGATCGGTCAGGGCGACCGCGGGCATATTGAGTTCTTTCACCCGCTGTATCAACGAGTCGATCTTCAAACACGAATCCAGGAGGCTGAATTCCGAATGTAGATGAAGATGGACAAAATTTTTCATTCTTAAAAAACAAGGAAAATCAAGACACTCACTCCCATTCGATTGTCCCTGGAGGTTTGGAGGTAATGTCGTAGGCTACGCGGTTAATACCTTTCACTTCATTGACGATCCGGTTGGCAACTCTCTTTAGAAACTCGTTGGGCGCGGGATACCAGTCGGCGGTCATACCGTCGATACTTTCGACAATTCGCACCACAGCGACATTCTCGTAAGTCCGCAAGTCTCCCATCACTCCGACGCTCTTTACCGGCAGCAATACAGTAAAAGCTTGCCAGACATCATCGTAAATATTGAATCGGTGAAGTTCTTCCACCATAATCGCATCCGCTTCCTGAAGAATGCGAATTTTTTTTGCGCTGACAGCGCCCAGAATCCGTACTGCCAGGCCGGGGCCGGGGAAAGGATGGCGGCCCACAAACTCCGGGTCCAGTCCCAATTCCCTACCGATTTCCCGGACTTCGTCCTTGAACAATTCACGGAATGGTTCCACCAATTTCCAGTTCATCTTCTCAGGCAATCCGCCCACATTGTGATGACTTTTTATCTTGGCCGCGGGTCCATTCACCGACACTGATTCGATCACGTCGGGGTATAGGGTACCCTGGGCGAAATAGTTGACTTTTCCAACTTTATCTTCGACGCCGCTGAACGTATCGATAAATGTTGCGCCGATGATTTTTCTCTTCCGCTCAGGAGAACGGACATGTCTCAATTTTTCTAGAAAAACCGGACCTGCCTCTATCCCCACGACGTTCAGATGCAGTTGTTTCGTGAACTTTTCCATCAAATCCACAAATTCGTTTTTCCTCAAAAGACCAGTATCCACAAACACCGGAATCAATTGATCGCCGATAGCCTCCCGCAACAACATGGCGAGAACCGTCGAATCCACCCCGCCGCTCAGTCCGAGAATAACTTTTTCCGTCCCAACTTCCCGGCGAATCCTATCAATGGCTGATTTAATAAAATTTTCCATATTCCAATCAGGGGAAAGTCCCGCGATATCGAACAGGAAATTTGACAGCAACTTTTTCCCCTCTTCGGTATGTACCACCTCAGGGTGAAACTGAACGCCGTATACACGGCGTTTGTCGGATTCGATGACGGCGATTTCGCTATTCTCCGTTCGCCCGGTTACATTAAAATCTTCCGGGAATTGGGTAATCTTGTCGCCATGACTCATCCATACTCTGGAATGTTGGATAATATCTCGCAAAAGGCGGCTCGAGGAGCCTTCGATGATCTCGAGTCTGGACAAACCATACTCGCGACTGGCGGCACCCTCCACCTTCATATTGGAAAGGTTCGCAATCAATTGCAGTCCATAACAAATCCCCAGGACCGGTACTCCCAATTGAAGTATTTCTTTGTCTACTTTTGGGGATTTTTTTTCATACACACTGGAGGGCCCTCCAGAGAGGATAACCGCGCCCGGCCGAAAATCCCGGATTTTTTGAAAATCTTCATTGAAGGGGAATATTTCGCAATATACCTTCAATTCCCGGACCCTTCGAGCGATCAATTTTGTATATTGAGATCCAAAATCTAAGATTAATACTCTGTTTTTCATTTTAAATTTTACCCGAATAGAACCGTTCCAGCAAGGAAAAAATAATAAAAAATTTCTCTAAAAATTTATTTTAGACTTAATAGCCCCGAAGCTAACATTCCAAAAATAATGCGGGAGGTATCATAAATATTGATCCCGGTATGTTGCGAAATTTCAGCGATACTTTTTAGCCCGTCTATTTTCGAAATCACAATCCATTCCAGAGTAGAAAGCGATATTTTTCTTCTCTCGCCGCGATCGATTTCATTGAACACAGGAATTGAGTCAACAGAACCAATTTTTTTTCTGAGGAGCTTCCATTCATCGATTCTTCGGGCCGCTTCCATCAGCAAAGATGTTACCGATCTTGTGATGGATTTTTCGACTTCAAAATCGCTTTCTTCGAACAGGAAGTCCCCTTTTTCCCAGGAGATCATTGTAAATAAAGCATCTTCTCCGGAAAAATGTTCGGCTTCGGCGTGAATGATTTCTCCCTTCACGACGTAAATATACCCATTCTCCTCATCATCCTTAGACAGGATAAAGCGGCCGCTTTGTTTAGAGTTGGCGACTAATTGCATAATGTCGGCAAGATTAATTGATTCTATCGATCCTTTTAAACTCATGGCATACTTCTCTTCTTATTATTCAAATCAAATATTATAAGGTTTTATATCGGTTTGTCAAGAGAGGGAAGCTATTTTTATTTCACAATTTCGCCGAAAACACTTATTATACCTTAGTCAAAACAATTATTCATATCGTAAAGAATCAACCGGATGCGCCCGCGATGTTTTAACCGCTTGAAATGCCATGGCCAGGAAAGCAATCGCTAAAGCCACACCGCTGGAAATAAAAAAATTGCCGGTCTCCGGTTCAATATGATAGGCAAAATTCGAAAGCCATTGCTTCGCGAACCAAAAACCCACAGGCCATGCCATACATACTCCCAACAACACCCACAAAAAAAATTGACGCATCAACTGTAAAAAAATCTCCCCTGTGCCAGCGCCGAGAATTTTCCTGACTCCAAATTCTTTTGTTCGTTGTTCCGCTGTGAACGAGGTCAATCCCAGCAATCCCAAACCTGATAAAAATACCGCCATTCCGCTGAAATACAAAAGCAATGTCGCTAGCTTTTCTTCGTTGTCGTACATGTGATCGTATTCTCGCATTAAAGAGCGATATTCGAGAGGATAGCCAGGATTCACGCGCCCCCAGACCTTTTTGAGGTATTCCAGCGAACCGGCAATTTTCCCCGGGGCCACTCTGACCAACAAAAAACCTTTCAACCTTCCGTCCCGCGCCGTGATGATCAAGGGAGAGATCTTTTTTTGCAGCGGTTGGAAGTTAAAATCTTCGACTACCCCCACCACCTGCCCCTCCTTTCCCCATAAAGTCAACTGCGCGCCGACGACTGGATCGATCCCTATCCGCCTGGCGGCTTCCTCGTTGATGATTAAATTGTTTTTATCGCCGGGAAATTTTTCCGACAACTTTCTGCCCCGCACAAGATGAAGGCCCAGAGTGTCTAGATATTCAAAGTCGGCGCCGGTAAACGCGAAGTAGAACCAGGTTTCCCTGGCTTTCCCTTCCCAAAGCACATCGCTGGTAAATCCCGAGACCATTGACGGAAGACGGTCGCATGCGGCGGACGACACGATCCCCGGGTGTTTGCCGAGCTCTTGCTTCAGTATCCCGACATTATCGACACACTTTCCCGTCAAATATATGTAGAACAGGTTGTCGCGGTCGAGGCCGAGCTCCTTCTCCTTCATGAATTTCAATTGGGCATAAACCGTCAAGGTCCCAATGATCAACAGGGTAGCCATAAAAAATTGAAATATGACCAGAATTTTCCGCAATCGTGTTTTACTGCGGCCCGTCCAGGGACTCCCCCGCAACACGCCCAATAACGAACGGGATGATAAAAACAGCGCGGTATAACTTCCTGAACCAATGGCCGTAAAAAAAATCACTCCAGCCAGAATCACGATATGGTGGAAATCAAGCAAACGTAACGCGAGATTTTTCCCGGACAACGCGTTAAACGACGGCAAAAAACATTCAACCATAACCAGCGCAACGATGAAGGCCATAAGCGTTTGTACTGTGGATTCGGCGAAAAATTGCCGGACGATTTGCTTCCTGAACGCCCCCACAGCCTTTCGCAGTCCAACTTCCCGCGCCCGTTTCTCAGATCTGGCAGTGGCCAGGTTGATGAAATTGATACAGCCGATCAATAGAATAAACGATCCGATACTCAGAAACAAAAAAATATTCCGTATCCGGCTATAGTCGTCCCCAAGGCTATACAGGTAAACATCCTCAAATTTTTTGATCCTCAAAAGCCATTTTTTGTCGGGATTGAATTTCTGAAGGATACAGGATATTTTGCTCTCCACATCCCCGGGTTTCGCATGTTTCGCCAATAACGCAAAAGTCGAAACCCTCAATGACCGCCAATTGTCTTTTGCGTTGAGATAGGGCTCACGACTTAGATCCAACGCGTCGAAGGGTAGAAAAATATCGGCGCGAATCGTTGTATTGTCGGGTAAATCGATCACGCCCGACACGACAAGCGGCACTGTACCGTCAATCGTCACAGTCTCCCCCAATGCACGGGCGGTTCCAAAATATTTTTGCGCGATCTCCCGGGTCACCACTACGGAATGGTTCCCGGGCAATAATTTGTCCGGATCCCCATAAACCACCGGAAACGAAAAAATATCGAATAAATGTGGATCCACCAGGGCGCAACCGGACTCGTTGAATGTTTTCCCGCCGGCTCTCACCATCGACATCCAATTCAAAAAATTCGCGCAATCCTCTATTTCGGGAAAATTACCTTCGAGGTAACGGGCAAGGCCCCTGGGAGTCCCATAGCGGAACATGGTGGCCACCGGCGGCTGGGGGTCTTCGACCAATATCTGGTATATAAAATCTCCACGCCGGTGAAACCGGTCGAAGCTCAACTCGTGCTGAACCCATAGGAGAATGAGAGTGTAACAGGCCATCCCCACGGCAAGTCCCAACACATTGATAAAGGTATACCATCGGTGCCGCCCGGCATTTCTCAAAGCCAGTTTCAAATAATTCTTCAGCATACAGATTCCCGCGTAGGGACTATCGCCAGTAAGGTCGCACTCGCTTAAAAATCAAACAGGGTCAATTTCTATACATGAAATTTTTTATTGATATTCTCAGTCACGATGTGACCGTCGAATAAATGGATGGTGCGCTGCCCGAATTCCGCGTAGGCTGGGGAATGCGTAACCATAATGATAGTAGCTCCATCTTCGTGGAGTTTGTTGAGTAGCCCCATAACCTCTTCGCCATTCTTGGAATCAAGATTACCGGTGGGCTCATCCGCCAGGATCAATTTCGGCCGGGTGACCAGGGCCCTCGCCACCGCGACCCTCTGCTGCTGTCCGCCGGACAACTGTTGCGGAAAATGAGTGCTGCGGGGAACCAATTGCATCTTCTCCAGCACCTCGTTCACGCGGGTTTTCCGTTCGGAAGCGGATACCTTCTGGTACAGCAGTGGCAATTCGACATTTTCATAAACCGTCAATTCATCGATCAGATTGAAACTCTGAAAAATAAAGCCGATGTTGGTTTTCCGCAACTGGGCGCGCTGCCGTTCGGTGTATCGCGACACCTCTTCTCCTAAAAATAGATATTCACCGTCGCTGGGATTGTCGAGAAGTCCCAATATATTCAACAAAGTAGATTTCCCACAACCGGAGGGGCCCATAATGGACACAAATTCCCCCTCCTTGATAGCCAGATTGACCTGATTCAAAGCAGTGGTTTCAACATCTTCCGTCATAAAAATCTTCTTCATGTTTTTTGTTTCAATCATCTAATACTCCTTTTTTTAAACATTTTATTTTAACACCAAACGCCCCATATCGCCAAAGTTATCATAACTGGAGGTAATTACCCGATCGCCGGCGGAAAGCCCCGACAACACTTCGAAAAACTGCGGATTTTGTCTGCCTAGCCGGATTTCTTTTTTGACCGCTACATCTTCCCCGTCTTCCAGTACATACACCCAATTGCCGCCGGTCTTCTGGTAAAAACCGCCGCGGGCCAGAAGCAACGCCTCGGACAACTCTCCCAATTGGAGACGGACATGTAGAGTCTGCCCCCTACGAATGCCTTCAGGCGTCTCATTCTGAAAATTCAGGTCTACCTGGAACTGCCCCTCCGTCACCTCAGGATACACTTTTTTTACTTCCAGACGGTACGGCTTACCGGAAATTTCAATTTCACCCACCTTGCCGTCCTGCACCCTGCCGATATAATATTCATCGATCTCGGCTCGCACCATAAACCCCTGCATACCGTGAATCACCCCCAGGCGTTCGCCCGGAGCCTTGGATTCGCCGATCTCGGCGTTCAAGGAGGTGAGATGGCCGGAGATGGGAGCTTTGAGTTCCATGTTGTCGAGCTTTTGCTTGGCCACGTCTAGATTTTCGTCCATCCGTTTCAATGAAGCCTCCAACTGGATAATCTGCTGACGGCGGAATTTCAAGTCTGTCTCCTGGCTTTTTTTCAATAACGTCAACCTTTCCTGGTGATATTCATACTCGTCCTTCACTTCATCGAAATCCTGCCTCGATATCAGTTTCTCGTTGAACAGCACTTGATTGCGTTCAAATTTCCGTTTGGAGGTCAGGATATTGTACTGCAACTCCGACATTTGGCGCTCCAGATCCTGCTTACGCTGCTCGAAGGTTAACCGCGTGTTGCGCAGGTTGTTGCTTTGTTGAAACAATTCGGCTTCCCGGTACATAATGTCCAGTAATAAATTGGTGTTGGAGAGTTTGAGAATTTTTGTCCCCTTTTCCACCATCGAGCCCGCCTCGATAAATATTTTTTCCACACGACCCCCTTCAACAGCGTCCAGGTAGATCGTGTTGACCGGAATCACATTGCCTATAATTGGGATGTACTCCTGGAACGGGGCTTTGGTGACGGTCGATACCGTCAAATGTTCCTTCTTGACATTCAATGTCGAACCCGATGCCTTGAATATCACCATGTACAGGATGATAAACACAAACACGCCAATCAGAGAGTATTGCAATATCCGCTTCGGCGGCCATTTTTTCTTTTCAATTTTTCGATCCATACCCATTTTGAACTCCTCGAGAATATTTATCAGCAAAAACGATGCCAGTATCTCCATCATTTTAACACATTACCCCCTGCCCCCCCCGAACTCATGACCGTACAAGTATCTTCACAAATGTCGCCTGCGAATTTTTCACGGTTCTCGCCTAAAGCCGCCCCAGAATATGTCCGATTTGTCCGAAGTTGAAACAAGGGGCGTCCGGAAGCGTACACCACCGACACATATATATGTTAATATAAATAACACATATTAGCGGGATAAAAAAAAATAGTTTCCACACATTAGGGCTTAAAATGGAAACGAACATGCTATATAATAAGCGAGGATAAAACATGAAAGAGAAATTCGGAAACGTATTAGTGATTGACGACGACGAAGATGTGCTGCAAGCGGCGCGCCTGTTCTTGAAACAACATATGGCGGTGGTTCATACCGAAAAAGATCCCAGGAAGATTCCGTTTTTAATTCAAAACGAAACCTATGACGTCTTACTGGACATGAATTTCACCAGAGATTCCACCAGCGGGCAGGAGGGATTCCATTGGCTCGGTAAAATATTCGAAATAGATCCCCAGGCGGTGGTGGTTTTGATCACCGCTTACGGCGATGTGAACATGGCTGTCCGGGCAATCAAGGAGGGTGCCACCGACTTTGTGCTGAAACCCTGGCAAAACGAGAAGCTCCTGGCCACCCTGTCGTCCGCCATGAGCCTGCGCAAGTCCCGTCGCGAAGTGGAGCGCCTGCGCTTCAGGCAAAAACAATTGATCGCGGACCTGGACCAACCGTTCCACGAATTTGTCGGAGTCTCCCAGGCAATGCAACATGTGTACGCCACAATACAAAAAGTGGCGGCCACAGACGCCAATGTCCTGATACTGGGAGAAAACGGGACAGGCAAGGAATTGGTGGCCCGCGCCCTGCACCGTCATTCCCACCGGGAGAGCGAGGTCTTCATCTGCGTCGATATGGGAGCCATCAGCGAGACATTGTT
>JAHELQ010000337.1 GCA_024644125.1 Candidatus Aminicenantota bacterium
TGGTACTTTTTCCGGGTTGGGGTAAAAACTGAAGCCGCACCAAAAACGGGCGTTATCGATACCGGTCCTCTGGAGAAAAGCCGAATCCATGCGGAAATCCTTGCCAATGTGTTCGATCGCCGCCATCAACGCCAGCGGTTTGGTGTAATAGAGATACATGAAGTTGATATTGGAGCTATCGCTTCCATCGACATCCGCATCTTCGCCGGTATCGGTCCAACTGTTCAACACAGAAAAGTTCAAACGTTGGTTTTTCGACACGCGGTACTGGGCGTCGGCGCCGGCGACGCGATTGTAGGTACCGGCAAATTCATTGCCACTGTATAAAAATCCCAGGTAATTGTCTTTGCCGAGACTGTATTTGCCCCGCGCGATGCCGAAAAAAGCCTGTTTGCCTTCATGGGGATTTTGCTCCGCGCCTATCCACGGTTGACCGGGCAACTCGTCGCCGGCGCTGAGAATTCCCAGCGACGTTTTACCAATGGTTCCGGTCAATTTAGCCCCCCATTGGGGATCCACAATTTGGCGGGTGTAGACCGGATGGGATAGATAGCCGTAAGGCATGGTGAAAAAGCTGAAAATATCGGCGCCTTCCATGAAGAATGGCCGTTTTTCACTATAAAACACAGGATACCTCCGGTTCACCAACACCTGGAAGGCATCGCTCTCCACCTGGCTGAAATCGGGATTTACCGTTACATCCAGAGTCATGGAAGAGGTCAATCCATATTTAAAACCGATTCCCCAATCAGTGTATGTTTCGGGATCGGTCCATCGGTCCGGGGTGACACGGCTGAGATTGCGGCTATAGGTCACGCTGGGAAGCAATTCTAGTTTGACGGTTTCCTCCAGCTTTTTGAACGCCAGCGTGGCTTGCGAATTGAATACCCCTTGCCCCGGTTTGATATCCGGCCAGGAACCTGTGAATCCCTTGCGGCTTACCTTCCGCAAGAACACAACCCCCATGGAGACCTCTTTGCCGCTCTTGAAGGTGATGCTCTTCAAGGGAACGCAAATCTCCACCTCGTACCCCTCCGGGGTGACGCGACCGGCGCTTTGCCATACAAAATCGGGCGAGACATCCCCGCCGTTGACCGCGGATTTGAGAATGTCCCCCTGGATACCGTTGGGATTGACATAAAACTCGTAAGCCGATTGTTTATTCCCTGTGGTATCGAGGGAAAGCCCGATCCAATCATCGCTAAACATTTTATCCCGCTTGGCGATGGAGGTTTTGATTCTTTCCGGCTCCGGATCGAGACAGCGGAAGGCGAAATAGATGTTTTTCTTGTCGTACGCCGTCCAGATCAACGTGCGGGCCGGCAACACCTCGCCATACATCGGATCATAGGTGATAAAATCATTTGCCAGGGGAGCTCCCTGCCAGGCCTCGTCGTTCAACACTCCATCGATCACCGGTTTTTGCGCCAAGTGTGGCGGATGCAAAACCCGGCCGCCGCTTTCCGAATCCTGGGCGGCCAAATGATAAGCGCCCCAAATTCCGGTTAAAAATACCAACATTAAATTTAATACCAGATTACACACGTTTCGTTTCATGGTTCTCCCTTGATTTTTATACAGCTAATAATTGTCTCACTTCCAATATAGTTTTCTAAATGCCGAATCATCATTTTAATAGTTTTTTGTTTTTATTTCAAATTATATCCAGAATTCGACATGGCCCCTGACAACATGTCCGCGAACAATCCGGCGGTCTGTTCCAGATAGGGCGTTTTTAACATCGAATAATGATCGCCATCGGTATAACTGGCCAGAACCTTTTGTTTGCAGTAGCTATGCCACGCGGTTTCATAAGATTTTCCGGAGATGACCGAACCGATGTAAAAGATAGGAGTCTCTACTTTAAAAGTTGGAACATAGCGTGTCCTCGCCGTGATCAAGGCGCGGGCGCGATTGATCAGACTGAGAGCCCGTAGCGCCGGTAGTTCTTGAAAGCCGGGCACAAGGAGCCGGATTTCCTCAGGAAGCCATTGGAGAATATCTTCGGAACTATAATGTTGTTCGATATAGGCGGCGACGCGATTCCAGGCTTCATCGGGAGTCGATGCGCCCTCCAGCAGCGCTGGCCCCCCTCCATCCGGCATGAAATGAAGCAACGCCTCCCGTTCTGTCTCCATCGAGAACAATGGCTGCCGGTGTCCAGTCAAAAGGTCCGGCCCCGGAGCGTCCATCAAAGCGACAAACAACGGTCGCTCCCCTATTTTCTCCAATTGAGCGGCGCACTCGAAGGCGACGGTTCCTCCAAGAGACCAGCCGCCCAAAAGGTACGGTCCTCGAGGTTGAATACTTCGAATCGACCGGAGATAATCGGACGCCAATTCCTCGATAGTGGTGTTTACCGGAGCAAGGCCCGGTAGCGGGTCTGCCTGGATACCAAAGCATTCGATTGTTTGGGGAAGATAGGCCGCCATGCCGGCGTAACACTCCACAGTTCCGCTACCGTCATGGAATAAGAAGAGTTTGGAGTTCCGGCCCTCCCCTTTTTTGAGTAGAACGGACCGATCCGGGAGCGATCCCTCCGTTCGCGATAGCTGATCGTCAATATACCGCGCCAGGTTTCTGATGGTTGTATCCTTGAACATTTCAATCAACGGCACCCGCAGAGAGAAGTCCCGTTCGATTCCCGATACCACACCGGCGGCTTTCAACGAGTGGCCGCCCAGGCTGAAGAAACGCTGCCGAACACCGATGCTCTCCTCGGGAATTCCCAATACCGCCGACCAAATGGAGCAAATCCGCCGTTCTGTGTCATTCTCCGGTGGAGAGTACTCTTCGGCGGCGACGGGAACCGGTCGAGGCAACGCCTTGCGGTCCGTCTTGCCGCTGGAGGTGAGGGGCAACTCCAGAAGAGGAACGACAAACGACGGAATCATGTAACCGGGAAGCCGGTCTTTCAAACCGGCGAGAAGGTCTTCGACCAATGATTCAACGCTGCGCCATTGATTTACGGCGCCATCTTTTTTTGCCGCCGCCGGTACAGGCCTGTAATCAGCGCGCCGGGCATACAAATTGTAGAGGCTTGAATTGCCGAGGTCCTGGTCGATGGAGACTGCGAAACCGTGGCATTCCAGCATCTCGACGATCCACCGGAGCCGGTTGTCACTATCGTGAACTTCCATCGTTACCTGCCGAATTTTTTGCCAATCGCAGTCTTCGATCCGCCGTAGCGCCTCCACCTCCGCTTTTTCGATATCGATTTTGAGCAGATCGACGATCTGGAGACCGAGTTCACGGATGATGCCTGAGATAGTTTTCATGGGACATAAAAACTGGCGGCTCTGCAAGCGTTCTTCCAACAGATCCTGGATTTGCTCCGGCGTGAGAGACTCTGTCAAATAGGATTTTACAGCCTCGATTTCCTGTTCCCGGTCTGCGTAGGCCCCCGATAGAATTGTGGCGTGCGGATAAAAGCTGATGGGAAACTCGCCCTCCACGGAAGAGATCCCGAAGTTATAGGTCTGGATGGTGGGATTGTATACAAAAGTATTGAGCTTCAAGAGATCGTACACCGGCGGCGCCGGTTCGAAGGCATAAATTTTGGCTGTGGGACAGAGGTTGTCGATAAATAGGGAGAACACGCCGATATTGGCGCCGCAGTCCAGCACTACCGCATCTTCCGGCAATGTGATACCGTGCCGCATATAAATGTTATTGGTAAAAATCTCGTCGTACATAAACTCGGTTTCAGTCCGGTTCAAGTAGAACACCGACATACCGTTATCCCAGCGGCACCGTTTGTTGCCTGCCGATTCAGCGGCGCCGCCAATCTCCAGCAGGCGGCGGACTACCGGAGCTTCGCGTTCGTCCGGCACAATATAGGCAACCAGGGATATGTCCTGGTTCTGGTCGGCGCGCGCCACGGCGACAGTATCCCTGATCGCGGGAAACTCTTTGATGATTGCCTCGATTTCCCCCAATTCAATTCTGTTCCCCCGCACTTTGACTTGAAAATCGGCGCGTCCTAAAAACTCGATATTGCCATCCGGTAGAAACCGCGCCAGATCACCGGTTTTATACATAATGCCTGAAACCGAGAAAGGATCGGGTACAAACGATGAGGCGGTCAGCTCTGGCCGGTTCAAATACCCCATCGCCAATCCCACGCCGGCGATATACAGCTCTCCCGCAAGGCCGTAGGGAACAATGCGGAGGTTTCGATCCAGCGTCAACAACCGCGTATTGTCGATCGGTTTTCCGATAGGAACCGTGTCTCCCCTATCGCCTGCGGGGCAATTGAAGTAGGAGACATCCACCGTCGCCTCTGTGGGACCATAAAGATTCGCCAATCTGGTATTCCCGCCGGGAAACAAAACGTAGAACCGGCGCGCCGCTATCGGAGCCAGGGCTTCGCCGGAGGCGAACACGCGTTCGAGAGAATGACCTTCCCCAATCTCCCGGTTATTTTCCAGGGCGTCTAAAAACACGTTGAGGAGGGAGGGCACAAAATGGACAACTGTGACGCCGAAGCGAACGATAGCATCCCATAGAGAAAATGGATCTTTTTCCTGCCCCGGAGGCAAGAAGTAAAGAGAGGCCCCCTGGAAACTCCACCAGAACAACTCCCAGACGCTGACGTCAAAATCATAGGGAGTTTTTTGTAAAATCCTGTCCCCTTCGCCGATGGGATATTGGGATTGCATCCAGTGCAAGCGGTTCAAAACGGAACGGTGACGGATCATCACCCCTTTGGGAACGCCGGTGGAACCGGAGGTATAGATCACATATGCCGGAGCCAGGGAATCTCTGTGCACCGAAACAAAATTCGAATGGCGGGCCTGGGAATCGAATGTCGTCATATCGACGATATTCAATTCTCCGCTAACATTGTCATAATTGCCCGCTTCGTTGCCCGCCACAAGCAGCCAACGGGCCGCGCTGTCCTTGAGGGAAAACCGGTTCCGGGGCCGCGGTTTTTGTGGATCTAGCGGCAGATAGGCTGCCCCGCTATGGAGAATGCCGAGTATCCCGGATATCATATGGAATGACCGCTCGACCATGATAGCCGCAATGGAACCGGCGCCGGCCCCAGTCCGCCGCAAACATTCCGCCACCACATCCATTCGTTCCCCCAGACAGCGGTACGAGAACCACTGGTCGCGAACTCCCACAGCCGTATTGTCGGGAACTTTTTTGCCCGGTTCATGAAAGCTCCGGTTATGGTTTGATCATGAGGGAAGGGACGGCTGGTATCATTGAATTCATGCAGGATTTTCCTCTTCTCGTCGGCGGAGATGAGTTCGATCTCTTGCAAAGTCGCCTCCGGCGCCTGAAGCACAGCGTCGATAATTGTGCAAAAAAACGAAAAGAAGCGTTGTATCGTTGCGCGCTTGAAAAGTTTTGTGGAGTATTCGATCCCGCATACAAAACCATCGGGCCGTTGCATCAGACTAAACGTCACATCAAAACGGGAGACGAACCTCTCGAATTTGTGATTCACTACCTCCACCGCCTTCGAGTCTCCCCCATTCAAATGCGACTGGAACGCGAACATGACATCGAACAAAGGATTACGGCCGGTGTTTCTTGGAATGTCGATCTTTTCCAGCAACCGTTCGAAGCGGTAATCCTGGTTCTCGAACGCCTCGATAGTCCGGAAGGTGGTTTCCTCCAGAAATTCCACAAAGGTTTTTGAAGCGAGGGGCCGGTTCCTCAATGGGAGAGTGTTGACAAGCATGCCGAAAAGCCCTTCAAGCTCCTGATTGCGGCGTCCCGACACCGGCGTCCCCACTACAATGTCCTCCTGGTCGCTCAACTTTGACAACAGAATGGTGAATATTGCCAGCAACACCAGGAATGGCGTTATATTACGGTCCGACGCCAGTTGCTCCACCTGAAGCCCCAGATGGGAGGGAACGTTCATATGGAGCAACGCGCCTGTAAAATCGGAAATCTGAGGACGGGGGAAATCCAGCGGCAATTCCAGCGCCGGGATGGAATCTTCGAATCGCCGAAGCCAGAACTCCTCTTGCCGTTGTTGTTCCCGCTGCATGGCGGGGCCCGCCAACCAGTTCAAATAATCGGTATAAGACGCCGCCGCCGGGGAAAGAGTCCGGCCCGAATACAGAAGCCCGAACTCCTTCACCAACAATGATAACGAATACCCGTCGCAGATGATATGGGGCATATCCACAATCACCAGATGATGGTGTGCGGCCAGACTGACCACCGCCGCCCGCAGAAGCGGCGGGGCGGATAAATCGAAGGGGCGGATGAACCGCTCGACCACATCCTTGACCAAACCGGAGTAGGCGTCGGTCAGAGGATCGAAGCCAGGATCG